>NZ_SMKJ01000063.1:0-26618 GCF_004348615.1 Micromonospora sp. KC207 | reverse complement strand
GAGGGGGCGGCGGCGGTGGCATGGCCACCCGGGGGCCCGGTGAGACCAAGATCGAGACCGACCGGCGGCGCATCCACGAGAAGATGGCCAGGCTCCGGCGGGAGATAGCGGAGATGAAGTCCGGCCGTGACCTCAAGCGCCGCGAGCGGCGGCGCAACAGCGTCCCGTCGGTCGCGATCGCCGGTTACACCAACGCCGGGAAGTCCTCCCTGCTCAACCGGCTCACCGGGGCGGGCGTGCTGGTGCAGAACGCGCTCTTCGCCACCCTCGACCCGACCGTGCGCCGAGCCACCACTCCGAGCGGACGGAGCTACACGATCACCGACACCGTCGGATTCGTCCGACACCTGCCGCACCACCTGGTGGAGGCGTTCCGCTCCACCCTGGAGGAGGTGGCCGGGGCCGACCTGCTGCTGCACGTGGTGGACGGCGCCCATCCCGCCCCGCTGGAACAACTCGCCTCGGTGCGCGCGGTCATCCGGGACGTGGACGCGGCGCAGGTGCCCGAACTTGTCGTGATCAACAAGGCCGACGCAGCCACCCCGGCCGCCCTGGCGGCGCTGGCGGAGGCCGAGCCGCGCCACGTTGTCGTCTCGGCCCGCACCGGGCAGGGCATCGACACGCTCCGAGCGCTGCTGGAGGCCGCGCTGCCGCACCCCGAGGTCCAGGTCGACGTCCTGATCCCGTACGTCCAGGGGAGGCTCGTCGCCCGGGTGCACGCCGACGGCGAGGTGCTGGCCGAGAAGCACACGGCCGACGGCACCCTGCTGCGGGCCCGGGTGGCCCCCGACCTGGCCGCCGAGCTCGACGCGTACGCCAGGACCTGAGCCGTCCGCGCTCGGGGCGACGTCCGGAGCCGGCGAATCCCGTGGACCGCAGAGGGAGGCAGGCGTCATGAAGCGAAACCTCGGGGATCTGGCGATCTTCGGAGGGCACTCCAGCTTCCTCCAGCAGATCCACGTCGGGCGTCCCAACCGGATCGACCGGACCAGGCTTTTCGACCGGCTGTCCTGGGCGCTCGACAACGAGTGGCTGACCAACAACGGGCCGCTGGCGAGGGAGTTCGAGGAGCGGGTGGCCGACATGGTCGGGGTCCGCAACTGTGTGGCGACCTGCAACGCCACGGCGGCCCTGCAGCTGCTCGCGCACGCCACCGAGCTGACCGGCCAGGTGATCATGCCGTCGCTCACCTTCGCCGCGACCGCGCACGCGGTGCGCTGGCTGGGGCTGGAGCCGGTATTCTGCGACATCGATCCGCGCACCGGCTGCGTCGACCACGAGGCGGTCGTCGCCGCCATCACGCCGCGCACGTCGGCGATCATCGGTGTCCACCTGTGGGGCCGCCCCTGCGACGTGGACGCGCTGGAGAAGGTGGCCGCCGACGCGGGCCTGCGCCTGTTCTTCGACGCCGCCCACGCCATCGGCTGCACCTCGCAGGGCAGGCCGGTGGGGCAGTTCGGTGACGCGGAGGTGTTCAGCTTCCACGCGACGAAGGTCGTCAACGCCTTCGAGGGCGGGGCGGTCGTCACGGACGACGACGACCTCGCCCACCGGGTCCGTTCGCTGGCCAACTTCGGCATCGGCCTGCGCAGCCCCAGCGCGGCCGGCGGCACCAACGCGAAGATGAGCGAGGCGTGCGCCGCCATGGGGCTCACCTCGCTCGACGCGTTCCCCGAGGTGGCGCGGCACAACCGGGAGAACTACGAGCAGTACTGCGGTGAGCTGGCCCGGATGCCCGGCCTCAGCGTGATCGACTTCGTCCCGGACGAGCGGCAGAACTACCAGTACGTGATCGTCGAGATCGACCCGGACGTCACCGGGTTGCACCGCGACCTGCTCGTCGACCTGCTCCGGGCCGAGAACGTCGTGGCGCAGCGCTACTTCTCGCCGGCCTGTCACGAGCTGGAGCCCTACCGGTCCCGGCAACAGGTGCAGCTGCCGCACACCGAGCGGCTCTCCGCGCGCGTCCTGGCGCTGCCGACCGGATCCGGCATTTCCCGGGAGGACATCCGCAGGGTGTGCAACATCGTACGGCTGGCGGTCTCCCGGGGATCCGAACTGACCGCCCGGTGGCAACAGCAGTCTGGGCCCGACGAACAGAGCGTGGTGTCGCCCGGTTGACCGAACGGTGCCGGATGGACGTGTGGGAGGGCTTATGACCGTAGAGGTTTCCGCATCGAATTCCGTGGCGACCTGCGCGATCCCCGGCAGCGACCCGGCCGCGGCGGCGCACGCGCTGCACGACGAGGTAGCCGGCACCGGACTCGTGCCGCCGGCAGAGATCGGTGCCGCCGCCCACCGGCTGGTGGCATTGGCAGGCATCTACGGAAACACACCTTTTATGCCCCTTGAGCAGGCGCGCCGCGAAATTGGCCTGGACCGGGTCGGGTTCGCGCGGCTGCTGGAGCTGTTCGGCCGAATCCCCGGGCTGCGGACGGCCGTCGAGAACGGTCCGTCCGGGCGTTACTGGAGCAACACCGTGCTCGGCCTGGAAAAAGTCGGAGTGCTCGACGCCGTGCTCGACAGAAGGCCGACGTTCCCGCATCTTGTCGGGCTGTACCCCGGCCCGACGTGCATGTTCCGCTGTCACTTCTGCGTACGGGTCACCGGGGCCCGCTACCAGGCCTCGGCGCTGGACGACGGGAACGCGATGTTCGCCTCCCTCATCGACGAGGTCCCCGCGCACAATCGCGACGCGATGTATGTCTCCGGCGGCCTTGAGCCACTCACCAACCCCGGGCTCGGTGCGCTGGTCAGCCGGGGGGCCGGGCGGGGGTTCCGGATCGTCCTCTACACCAACTCGTTCGCCCTCACCGAGCAGAAGCTCAAGGGCGAGCAGGGATTGTGGAACCTGCACGCCATCCGCACGTCGCTGTACGGGCTGAACGACGAGGAGTACCGGGCGACTACCGGCAAGCAGGGGGCCTTCACCCGGGTACGGGCGAACCTCACGCGGTTCCAGCAGTTGCGTGCCGAGCGGGCCGAGCCGGTGCGGCTCGGGCTCAGCTACATCGTCCTGCCCGGCCGCGCCGGCCGGCTGAGCGCGCTGGTCGACTTCATCGCCGAGCTCAACGAGGCGGCACCGGACCGCCCGCTGGACTACATCAACCTGCGGGAGGACTACAGCGGGCGGCCGGACGGGAAACTCTCCCCGGACGAGCGGGCCGAGCTCCAGGCCGAGCTGAACCGGTTCCGGGAGCGGGCGGCGGAGCGGACGCCGACCCTGCACATCGACTACGGCTACGCCCTGCACAGCCTCATGACGGGAACCGACGTGCAGCTCGTGCGTATCCGGCCGGAGACGATGCGCCCCACGGCCCACCCGCAGGTATCGGTGCAGGTGGATCTCCTTGGCGATGTTTACCTCTACCGGGAGGCGGCCTTCCCGGGCCTGGCCGGGGCGCAGCGCTATCGCATCGGCACCGTGTCCCCCGACACCAGCTTGGCGCAGGTGGTGGAGACGTTCGTGACCAGCGGCGGATCGGTGGTCGCAGAGCCAGGCGACGAATACTTCCTGGACGGATTCGACCAGGCGGTGACCGCTCGGCTGAACCAGATGGAGACCGACATCGCCGATGGCTGGGGGAACCGGCGTGGGTTTCTCCGCTGATAGAGATCGACTGGTGAGAGCGGGTGGGCAACGCCGAAGAAACCCGGTGTCCGGTCGGATCCGCCCCGCCGAACCAGGTTGCGGGTATAGTGCCCGTCATGGTTCTTGTGTGCTTCATGAGGCTCCGCCGCGCATAGCGGCGGCCTGTCGTTCCTCTTGATGAGCGTCGCCGCGCATCGGGTCACTGCCGGTGCGGCATTTCCCGCCGACCGGCTCCGAAACAATATTCGCGGAGCACGCACATGCCCTACATCCAGCACGCCGGGCGACATGAATTCGGCCAGAATTTCCTGGTCGACCGCTCGGTGATCGACGAGTTCACCGAGCTCGTCGCCCGGACCGACGGCCCTATCGTGGAGATCGGTGCCGGCGACGGTGCGCTGACCCTTCCCCTGAGCCGGCAGGGGAGGGAGCTGACCGCAGTAGAGATCGACTCCAAACGTGCCAAGCGGCTCAGCCGGCAGACACCAGAGAACGTCACCGTGGTCTGCGCGGACGTCCTGAGCTTCCGGTTCCCTCCGTATCCGCACGTGGTCGTCGGGAACATCCCCTTCCACGTGACCACTGCCATCGTGCGGACCCTCCTCTCCGCGCATCACTGGCACACGGCGGTGCTGCTGGTGCAGTGGGAGGTGGCCCGTCGGCGGGCCGGGGTCGGCGGCGCGACGCTGCTGACCGCGAGCTGGTGGCCGTGGTACGACTTCGACCTGCATTCGCGGGTCCCGGCCCGCGCCTTCCGGCCTGTCCCCTCCGTCGACGGCGGGCTGTTCTCCATGGTCCGTCGGGAGACCCCGCTGGTCGACGACCGCAGGGGCTACCAGGACTTCGTCCGGCTGGTGTTCACCGGCAAGGGGCACGGATTGCCGGAGATCCTTCAGCGGATCGGGCGGATCGCCCGCAAGGACCAGCAGGACTGGCAACGGGCCAACCGGGTGGGGCCGCAGCAACTGCCCAAGGACCTGACCGCCCACCAGTGGGCGTCCCTGTGGCGTCTGGTGAGCCCCGCCCGCCCGGCCGGTCCCGGTCGACCGGCGCCCCGCCGGCCGGGCAACCCCGCCCCGGCGCGGCGGGACTGAGCGGTGCGGGGCCGGCCGGTTGTGCCGGCCGGCCCCGCACCGGGCGCCGTCAGGCGGTCGCCAATGCTTGAGCGGCTCCCGCCAGTCGACCAGCCGGCGGGTCAGCTCGGTGTTGCTCAGCTCCGTGCCGCCGCCGATGTGATAGACCTCGCCCGGCCGGCCCGATCGTCGCGAGGAGCTGGGTGCCGTGGCAGTGGTCGTCGCCGTGGAGCCAGTCCCGGCGGTTGCGCCCGTCCCCGTAAAGCGGCACCGGCCGCCGTCCAGCGGGTTGGTTGTGAACAGCGGGATGACCTTCTCCGGTCCTGGTGGGGGCCGTAGTTGCTAGAGCAACGGGTGACGCGGACCGGCAGTCCGTGGGTGCAGCGGTAGGCCACGCGGCGGATTCGGCGCGCGTCAGCGCAGGTACGCGGTCTCCTTCCAGTCGAGCAGCCGGAGCAGGTAGTCCCCGTAGCCGCTGCGGGTCAGCGGTCCCGCGAGGGCGTACAGTTCGTCGTCGTCGAGGAACCCGGCGCGCCACGCCGCCTCCTCCACGCAGCCGATCTTGAATCCCTGGCGTTCCTCGATCACCCGCACGTACTCGCCGGCCTGCACGAGGCCGGCGAAGGTGCCGGTGTCCAGCCAGGCCGTGCCCCGGTCCAGCAGGGTCAGGTTGAGCGTGCCGCGTCGCAGGTACTCCTGGTTGATGTCGGTGATCTCCAGTTCACCCCGGTCGCTCGGCTTGAGCTGGCCCGCGATGTCCACCACGTCGCCGTTGTAGAAGTACAGCCCCGGCACGACGTAGCGGGACTTCGGCCGGGCCGGCTTCTCCTCGATCGAGAGCACCCGCCCCGACGGGTCGAAGTCCACCACGCCGTACGCCGACGGGTCGGCGACCGGATGTCCGAAGATCTGGCCGCCGGCCGGGCTGTTGTGGCCGGCCAGCATCTGGCCGAGCCCGACACCGTGGAAGATGTTGTCGCCGAGAACGAGGGCGGCGGGCCCGCCGGCCAGGAAGTCCCGGGCGATGATGAACGCCTGCGCGATGCCCTCGGGCCGGGGCTGCAACCCGTACGTCAGGGAGAGCCCCCACTGCTTTCCGTCGCCCAGCAGCCGCTGGAACTGCGGCTGGTCCTCAACGGTGGTAATCACCATGATTTCGCGGATCCTGGCCATCACCAGTGTGGAGAGCGGGTAGTAAATCATCGGCTTGTCGAAGACCGGCATGAGTTGTTTCGACACCGCCTGCGTGATGGGCCATAACCGCGATCCCGTACCACCTGCCAGCAGGATGCCTCGCATCGCCGCAGCATAACAACGTGATTCACGGACGTAAATTAAAGCGGATATCAATATGTCAGGAGGGACCGTCTGGCCCGGCGCGGTGAATCGTCGAAGGGCCGTGGTCGTCCCGGCCGGTCACCCCGCGCCCGTGCCCGGCCGGTGGTGACGACCGGGTCCGCACGACTTCCAGGCCGTCGGCGGGTTCGTCCTGGTCGCCTCGGCCGGGGATGATCCCCTGAGCCACCGTCTGACCCGCCTCGATCCGCAGGCTGACCTCGTCGACGGTGATCTCCTCCAGCCGATCCGGTGCTGGAGTACCAGCGGCCGGGCCGGTGTGGGTGGGCAGGTAGTCGGCGGCGCGGGTCATGAAGCCGGTGTAGTCGCGGAAGTGCTGCCCCTCGGTGTAGACGCGGTCGACCTGGAAGGTGACCACGGACAGGGAGCGTTGCGCGGACTGCACGGCGATGACGCAGGTCGCGGCGGCGGCGAGGGGGATCTGCCCGTCGACGAGCAGCAGGCCGAGCAGGACGTAGACCACGGCGGTCGCCACCCCGCCGACCATCGCGCCGACGGTGGTGGTCGTGGTGACCCGCCGCGCCAGGGCGAGTTGGATGCCGGTCTCGACGGCCATGACCCGGTCGCACTGGTCGAGCAGGAACCCGCGCAGCCCGTAGGAGCATAGTTCGGGGGCGGAGTCACGTTCGGCCATCAGCCGGTGCAGCAGCCACAGCCGGCGTCGGCGCACCGACCCGGCGGCGTAGGTCTGGTAGCGCAGGTGCCCGGCCCGCAGCGACGCCCACCGCGTTCCATGTCGTCGGCGAACGCGTCGGCGTCGAACGCTTCCAACCGCACCGCGGTGGTCACCTCGAACAGGCCCCGTTCGACCTCCCGGTTTACCTTCGGGGCGAGGCCGTTCTGCGCGTACCCCATGGCGGTGGCCATGCCGGCGCGCAACGCGGTCACCGCCGCGAGCGCGACCAGGGCGGGCAGCGCGGCCATGACCTTGTCCGCGGTCGGGCCGCCGGCGAACAGCTCCACCAACACCCGCTGCGCCGCGAGGAGCCCGAACGCCGGCATCACCCCCGCGCCGACCGTCGTGCCCGCCACGATCGACGTCCGCACCCGATCGGCGCGCCAGCTCACCACGAGCGCGGCCCAGACCAGCCGGGGCAGCTCGGAGAAGACGGCGAACAGCCCGGCCTGTGCCCGCGCCCGCATCCCGGTCTCCCACCACATCTCCCGCAACTCCGGCCGCACCGAATCCCGCTGCGGCGGCTCGGAACGGGCCGGCGTCCGGTCGGGTGGTCGGTTTTGGGCATGGCGATACCTCCCGAAGGTAAGCAGGGTGGGCTGCGGTGGGTGGTGGTGTCTCGATGGCGGGCGGTGGGACTGACCTCGGTACCGAGCCGGTGCCGGATGGTGGGCGAGCTGGCCGGCCATGTCAGGCCTCGTACGTCCGGCGTTAATCTGAGATCTTCTCGGGTTCAACCGCGGGTGGGTACGGTCGCTGCCGGTGATCTTCGGCGCGGTGTGGGAGAGACGATGGATTTGAGTACCGGTCGGCGTAGCTTCCTGGTTGGAGCCGGCGTCGTCGGCGCCGGCGCGGTTCTCGGCGACGGCTCGGCCGCGGCCGGCGCGTCGCGGCGCCAGGGCCGCGAACCGCGGGGCGGCTATGTGTGGCTGGCCGGTGACCATCACGTCCACAGCCAGTACAGCAACGACGCCATGTACCCGGTCGCCACCCAGGTGCAGCGGGCCGCCAGGTACGGGCTGGACTGGCTGGTCGTCACCGACCACGGCAACGTCCCGTTCGCCACCTACAGCATTCCGCCGCTGGTGGCCGACATCGTCGCGGCGAGAAGGAAATACCGCGACGACGTGCTGGTCTTCACCGGTCTGGAGTGGAACATCCCTGCCGGTGAGCACACCACACTCATGCTCGCCCCGGGCGCGAACGAGGCATCCCTGCTGCAGGAGTTCGTCGACCGGTACGACGCCCGGGTCAACGGCACCCGCAACGGCACCCCGGAGAACGAGGCCATCGCCCTGCAGGCACTCGGGTTCCTCAGGGACGCGGTCCGCAGCCGGCGGATCGCCGACGCGCTCGTGCTGCCGAACCACCCGTCCAGACTGGGCATCAACTCCCCGGCGGAGACCCGCAACTGGCGTGACGCCGCGCCCGAGATCGTCATCGGCATGGAAGGCGCCCCGGGCCACCAGGCCGCCGGCCTGCCCGCTCCGGGTATGGCACGCGGACGCGGCCTGTACGACTCCGCCGCCGGCACCTGGTCCTTCCCCGGCTATCCAGCCGAAAGCTACCGCACCTGGGGTGGATTCGACTGGATGACCGCCACCGTGGGCGGCCTGTGGGACAGCCTGCTCGCCGAGGGCAAGCCCTGGTGGATCACCACCACCTCCGACGGTCACCAGGGCTGCGGCGACTGGGTCAAGAACCCGGTCGACCCACTCAACCAGACCGGGTACGACAACATTCCGTACGACAGCGACGGGCACACGTTCAATAACACCGGCCGGTTCCCCGACCCGGTCAACGCCGGCCGTCCGATCACCGAGTACAGCTCCTTCCCACCCGGGACCTACAACAAGACCTGGGTCGGCGCCACCGGCTACGGCTACCGGCAGGTGATGCAGGCCATGCGGGCCGGCCGGATGTGGGCCTGCCTCGGCGATCTCGTCGCCGGCCTGGACCTGCGTCTTCGCCCTCGCGGATCGCGCCAGCCCGGGGTGCCGATGGGCGGCACCCTGAAGATGCCGGCCGGCCGTGCCGCGGAGGTGGTCATCCGGATCGACCTGGCCTCCCAGCCCAACTTCGCCGGACTGCTGCCGGTGCTCGCCAGGGTCGACCTGATCCTCGGCAAGATCACCGGCCCCGTTGCCGACCGCTCCTCCTTCCGCGCCCCGGATACCAGGGTTGTCAAGTCCTGGGATGTCGACAAGCGGGCCGGCACCCTCGAGCTTGTTCACGAAATCAAGATGGACGGGCCGTTCTACGTCCGGGTACGCGGCACGGACGGCAAGCGCGGCGCTCCCGGCTACTTTGGCGCCGGTGTCGACCCGGCCGGACCGGCCCTCGACGTCATCGGCCAGGCCGATCCCTGGGAAGACCTGTGGTTCTACTCCAACCCCATCTTCGCCAAGGCGCGATGACCGGGCTGCGGCTACCCGCCACATGCCCTCTGACCAGGCATACCGCTTCGCCCAGGGCCTGAGGATCACCGGCCGACGCCGGCTCTAGTCTGAGCGCTCCTGGTGGCAGATCTCGATGGCCCCGGGATTCTGTGACAGCAGGAGCCTGAGCGGCTCGTCGGGATCGGCGTGTCCGATGCGGACGAGATCCCCGATCCGGTGGTGGCGGATCGTGCCGCGGGCTGGGTGATTGCCCAGTTCGCCAAGCGCCTCCACCTCTGCGGGTCGCGCTACGACTACGTCTGCGACGCCATCGGCCCCCACGTCGGCATCGTCGCCGGCGGGATGTGCTACGGCGCGATGCTCGTGCTGTCGGCGACGACCTTTCTCGTCCTCGGCGGGCTCACCGAGAGCTTCCAGCGGACCGCGCAACATCGGCGAGGCGTGTACCGCCGCCAACCGGTTCTTCGTCCATCGCGCGGTTGCCGACGAGTTCGCGGCCCGGCTCGCCGAGTGGATGGGGGCGCTGATCATGGGCCCCGGAATGCGGCGCGGAGTGGAGGTCGGGCCGCTCGTCGACCGTGCGGGGCCCCGGGATCTGGTGGTTCGACCGGCGCGTCCGGCAGCGGGGTGGGCGGCGCGGCGCGGGTCGGGCCGCGTCGGCAATCGCAGGCGGCGCGGGCCGGCCAGGGGTGGGCGTCGGCGCCCGCCCGGCCGGCCGCGATTATGCATAGGCGGCGGCCAATTCGGCGGTTGCATCCGCTGCGCCCGACGCCTACGCTTCAAGGCAGAATTCTGTGACTAAGGGCATGAGGGTGTGAGCGGGCGGCGGGAGTTCCCGGTGGCGCGGTAACTGCCACCGGTCGGTGCTTGTCGCCCGAAGCGTGCGTGGACCTTGCCTCTGTTTGTTGCTGCCCTTGTTAAGGAACCCGCCAATGGTCGGAATCGCCAGGATCGCCCCATGTCTCCCGGTGTGTCGGCCGATGTTCGTACGGTGGTTCACTGTCGCGCCCCGGGACGACTGTCCAGCGAACATATCTTGTCGGCGGCAATCGAAAGGAATGGTACGTGAAATCAGCCGTCTCCACCGCTCGAAGGCCACTGCTGGCAGTTGCGCTGCTCGTCACCGCCGCACTCCCGGCAGTGATCGCGAATCAAATGCCGGCTTCGGCCGCCGTCCAACAATCCTTCTATGTCGCTCCGGGCGGCAACGACGCCAACCCCGGAACGATCGAATCGCCGTTCAAGACTCTGCAACGCGCGAGGGACGCCGTTCGTACGGTGAATTCGAGCATGACAGGCGACATTCAGGTGTACCTCCGTGGTGGGAGTTATCCGGTAAGCAGCACGATCGAGTTCGGGGCGGGTGACTCCGGCACCAACGGTCACCGGGTTATTTACTCCGCCTACCCCAACGAGACGCCGGTTCTCGACGGCGGCGTGCAGGTGACCGGATGGACCCAGCACAGCGGCAACATCTGGAAGGCGCCGCTCGACCGCGCCAACAAGCTTCGTGCGCTCTATGTCAACGACAAGCGGGCGTACATGGCTTCGAAGACGATCAGCTCGTCGGGCTGCCACGGGACGTACAACATCACGGCCGGGCAGGCCGCGTGGGCCTGGGAGTCGGGGTCGCAGTGCGAGGGCGCCAGATACAGCCTGAACGACTTCCCCGCCATTCCCCGCAATCAGGACGATATCGAGATCGAAACGGCGACCACCTGGACCACCGCCATCGTGGGGGTCCGCCAGGTGACCACGAGTTCTGACGGTGCGAGCCGGTTGGCGCTGTTCCAGCAACCGGGTGCCGCCATCGCCCAGGGGGCGTTCAACGGCAACGCGCAGGTGGGCGGCTCCCACAAGGTCATGAACGCCTACGAGTTCCTGGACACGCCGGGCGAGTTCTTCTTCGACAAGGGCAGCCGGACGCTGTACTACTACAAGAGCAACACGGAGAACATGTCGACCGCGACGGTCGTCGCGCCGAACAACGTGTCCACTGTGCTGCGGGTCGCCGGCACCTCGACGAGCAACCACGCGCGCAACATCACGTTCTCCGGTCTTACCGTCCAGCACTCCGACTGGAACCTGTTCAACGTCGCCGGCTCCTCCTACAAGCAGGCGCAACAGGGAAACCTCGGCGCGCTCGCGTACGCGAAGAAGAATTTCCACGACTACTACTACCGGAATGTCGATGTCACTCCGGGCATCATCCAGGTGGAGAATGCCGACGGGATACTCCTGCAGCGCAACCGGGTGCAGCACACCGGTGCCGACGGGATCAACATGGTCAACGACGTGCAGAGCACGCAGTTGATCGGGAACCACACCAACGACATCGCCGGCTCCGCCATCACCGTCGGTCATCCCCAGCACGTCTACATCGGCGACTACACGTCGACCAACCGCGAGAAGTGGTCCACGCAGGTCGAAGGACTGCCGAAGAACATCGACATCAAGAACAACTACATCTACGACAGTGCGGTGCTGTTCAACGGGCACAGCCCCATCTCGGCGTACTTCGTCGACACCCTGACGGTGCAGCGCAACCGGATCGAGAAGGCCCCGTGGTCGGGCATAACTCTCGGTTGGGGCTGGTGGAATTTCGACGGGTCATCGGGCTCGATCGCACCCAACCGGCCGACCACGACGGCGCGGAACAACAACATCAGCTACAACCACATCATCGACACGGTGCAGCGCCTCAGTGACACCGCTCCCATCTACACGCTGGGCAGCCAGCCGGGCACCATGATCACCAACAACTATCTCCAGGGCGTTCCGGCCGGTCACAAGTACGGCCTGCACCCGGACGAGGGCTCGGCGTACATCACCTTCCGCGACAACGTCCTGAGCGTGAACAAAGACGTCACCTGGCTCCTGAACTCAGACGACTTCGGGCGCAAGCACGACCTGAGCGTCACCCAGATCTACGGCCCGATCAACAAGGTCTCGAACAAGAACCTGCCCAACAGCACGATCCACGACATCATCGTCTCCTCCGACTATGTCTGGCCGGCGCCTGCATACAGCATCGCCGCCAACTCCGGCCTTGAGGATTCGTTCCGGGACATCATCCCGCCGGCCAACCTCTCCCTGCCGAACTACGTCCTGCCGGCCAGCACCTACGTCACCAGCGGAACGTCGTCGGTTCCGATCCGGAGCACCGGCGACGCGACCAGGACGGTCTGGCTGGCGCCCGCCGGCACGACCACCTTCACCGCGGGCCCGACGATGACCAGGGCCGGGGGCACCGCCACGTCCATCGCCGTGCCGACGTCCCAGGGTGAGTACCGGCTCTACGTCCTCGACGCGCAGGGCAACAGGTCGGCCGAGTCGAGCTCGATCGTCCGGCAACAGAGCGGCACCGGTCAGCAGGGCGGACGGCTCGTGGGTGGCCAGTCCGGCCGCTGCGTCGACGTGCCCAACGCCAGCACCACCAACGGCATCCAGGTGCAGCTGTGGGACTGCTCCGGCGGCACTGGCCAGCAGTGGACCTACACCGCCAGCAAGCAGCTGACCGTGTACGGCAACAAGTGCCTGGACGCGAACAACTCGGGTACGACCAACGGCACCACGGTCATCATCTGGGACTGTCACGGCGGCACCAACCAGCAGTGGAACCTCAACGCCAACGGCACCCTCACCAATGTCCAGTCCGGACTCTGCGTTGACGCCAACGGCGCTGCCACCGCCAACGGCACGAAGATCATCCTCTGGTCGTGCAACGGCGGCGCGAACCAGCAGTGGAGCCTTCGCAACTGACCGGGCACACCCGGGGCCGAGCCGGCTCGGCCCGGCCCCGGGCAGCCACCCACGCGGTCGCCTCCTACTCCTCCACGGGTAGGGCTGGCCTCGCGTCACTACCCTGGCCCCATGTCCTGGCTCAGCAATGTCGGCAAGCTGATGCTCACGGTCGCCGGCCTGGTCGCGTTGCTCGATCTCGCCGGACCGAACGGGGTGGCAGGCTGGGCCGGACGGGCCGAGAAGCGGCACAAGGAGACGGACGAGCGCTGGGCCGGACTGAAGGCCGCGCGGCGCGATGAGGCGCGGGTCAGACGGACGGCCACCTGGGCGGCCTGCGAACCTCCGGAGACTTCGACCGACAGAGCCAGCCGACCGGATCAGGAGGGCCTTGATGGCCTCATGGTGGAGGACTTTCTGGCCTTCCGGCGGGAGGCATGGGCGGCGATCAGGGCTGACGACAGGTACGACTCAGCGAGCCTGAGATCCCCGCAGTACGTCTTTCCCTTCTTCGAGGACAGGGCGTACACCTTCCTCATCAGTCGATTGCCCGAACCCCGAGGCGCGGCGCTGGCGCTCGCGTACCGGGCGTTCGAGGATCGGAAGCGGCGGTGGCAGGGGATGAGGCTGACGCTCCTGGGGGCGGTCCCACCGGGGACGGCCGCTCTCGGTTGGTGGTTCCACGTTGGTGGTCTGCCCTGGGTGGCGAGTATCTTCGTGGCCTTCCTCGCCGTGGGCGTGGTGTCACTCGGGAGCGTTGCCGCGCTGCTGACACCACGGTTCGTGATGGCTCTGCTGAGGGCGGCGGCCACCGTGCGTCTTGGCCTGGCGAGGGCGGCAGTGAGGGCCATGGGCGATGGCAGGGACGCACGACCCTTGCGGGTGATCGCGCTCGGCGTGTTCGTCGTCGGGTCCCTGCTCGATCTGGTGGGGGGCTGGTAGCGGTCCGCCGGCCCTACTCGTTGACGAGTTGCTCTCGCAGAATGTCCGCGTGCCCACAGTGCTGGGCGAGCTCGCGCAGTACGCGGCCTCCCAAGAGCGTCCTGCCGGCTCCTCGGCGACCGAAGTCATGGCGTAGTTGTCGAATACGACGCCGGGTGGCGTGCCGGCCTGGCCGGCACGCCACCCGCGGGGGTCGGTCGGGCCGGGGTCAGCCGGTCCGGCAGGAGACCGTCGGCCAGTTCCAGTTGCCGTTGGCCATGATCGTGATGCCGAAGTTGTTGCCGTTGCCGTTCGGCCTGGCGGTGACGGTGCCGGTGGTGCCGCTGACCGTGGCGTTCCAACTGTTCTGGATGCTCTGGCCGCCGCCGAGGCCGAGGGTGACCACCCAGTTGTTGGTGCCACTGACCGCCACGTTCAGGTTGAACCGGTCACCCCACCGCTCGGCGGGCGACAGCACCGCAGTGCAGTTGCCGTTCGCGGGAGGGGTGGTCGGGCCGCTGGTGGGGTTGCCCCCGCCTCCTTCCCGGACGGTGATGTCGGAGCTGCCGCTGCTCTGGTAACCCTCGGTGGCCATGATCTGGTAGCTGTGGTTGCCGAGGTTGAGGCCGGCGCGGGCCCAGGCGTCGAAGTGGTTGGCGGTGGTGATGGTGCCGCTGCTCCGCTTCTGCTGACGCACGCTCCAGTACTGGTAGAAGGTGCAGCGGTCGCCGTCGATGCAGGGCGCGTTGACCCGCTGGCTGCGGAGGATGTCGTAGGTGCCGCCGTCAGTGGTGACGGTGCCCAGCCGCTGGGCGCCGCTGCTCGGGTTGTAGCTGCCGAAGTTCTCCACCACGTAGTACTCGATGAGCGGGTTGCGCGTCCATCCGTACAGGGCGAGGTAGGTGTTGTTGTTGCCCGGGTTGTAGCTGCCCGAGTAGGTGATGGTCCGCCGGGTGCCGGTGGCCCAGCCCTTACCGCCGACCCAGTTGTTGGTGCTCCTGTCCCAACTGCTGCTGTAGCGGCCGTCGGCGCGCAGCGTCATGCTGGCGTTGCCGCTGTCCTTCCAGAACGAGAAGAAGTAGCCGTTGTGCGTGCCGGTGAGGTTCGAGGTGAGGGTACGGTCGGCCTCGGCGTACGCGTTGGGCGAGGCGATGAACGTGCCGGTGACGGCGAGCGCCGCGGCGCACGCGGCGCTGAGGAGCAACCGCATGCGGCTGCTCCTTCGCGGTCTGGTCGAGGTGTCGTTCATGTACGTGTTCCTCCTCGTGACAGCTGGTGGTGGCCAGTGCCGCGGTGCGACCCGGCGGGCTGTCGGTGGCCAGGTGCGGGCAGCCGGTTATTCGGCGTATCACCACACGGTGGGTGGGGTGGTTCTCCTGCGCGACCGGGACGGGGTCGCGGAGGGCGAGGTCGACGTAATCGATGCTCGTCGATGACGATCGTAGGGTTCCAAATTTGGGCCTGTCAACGATTTTCGGAAATATTACCGAAACTTTTTGTTCGACAAGTGGGGGCCTCGAGGCACCTCCAACTCGCTGACTGCCGTGCCCAGGGATCGGGTTCCGCGTGGTCAATCGCTGCCCGAGAGTGAGGGGTGGCGAACCGGAGCCAAGCCCTCGAAACTTCCGGAACCTCCCCGCGATCCCGTCCGCCCGTCGACTTGATGTCAGGGCGTGGTGCCACACCCGTTCATGCCGCCAGATGAGGCCGCCGTCGGCTGGAGCGTCAGCCGCTTACTGCCGCGAGCCGCTGGCTGCGCCACAGCCGGGTCGCCGGCCCGAGCGCGCGTGGCCAGTTCTCCCCCCGGCGGGTCAGGCAGCGCTCGGTGATCTCGAACCCGCCGACCAGCCCGGCCAGTTCGTCGAGCACGTCGGACTCGCGGAACGGCTTGCAGGAAAAGATGTTGAGGAACACCTCCCGCAGCCCCGGATAGGTGTGGATGGCGGCGTGTGACTCGGCGAGGATCACCACCGCCGACTTTCCGGCCTGGTGCGGCGGGCCGTCCTCGCTGGCGACCAGTGGCCCGGCGATCACCGTCATGCCGATCCGGGCGACGAGGTCGCGCATGAAGGTGTGCAGCGCCTCGCCGTCGTCCAGGGCGCGGGTGTCGGTGACCGCGGACAGCCGCAGGGTCAGCTCGTCGCCGTAGTGACCGTCGGTCGGTTGGGTACCAGGGTGCCCGGTCATCGGTTCTCCTTGTCGGTCGGAAGTCGGTGCGGAGTCAGCCGGCATGGGACAGCAGCCGGACCGGGTCGGCGGTCAGTTCCTGCATGATCGAGACGATGCGGGCCGGACCGGTTGGCGCGGCGGCGACCCGGGCGGGGCGGGCCGACCGGACGGTGGCGGCGTGCGCGACGAGCTCCCGTAGCCTCTCCGGCCGCCAGTCGTCGTCCCCGCAGTTGGCGGCCAGCCCCTGGCGGGCCAGCATGTCGGCGAAGTACTCGCGTTCCGGGTCGCCCCCGGGGAAGACCAGCAGCGGTACGCCGGCGTGCAGCGCGCTGGCGAGCGTGCCCCGGCCCCCGTGGCAGAGCAGCGCCCTGGCCCGCCCGAACAGGTTGCGAAGCGGCAGCAACGGCCACGCCTGCACGTTGCCGCGCGGCGACACCCGGGGCGGGGCAGTGTCGGTGCTGCCCGCCGCGATCAGCACGTCGACGTCCGAGCCCTCGAACGCCGCGAGGCAGTGCCGGTAGTACCAGTCGGCGTCCATCGGCGGCCCGCTGGTGTAGGCCAGCAACCCGTGCTGGCCCGGCCGGGGCCAGTCCACCGGCCCGGTGGCGAGGTGCCGGTCCAGTGACGCTGCGGTGAGCTGGCCGACGTACTCGCCGGTGCTGTGCCGCGCCACCAGCGGGTCCATCTCCGGGGCCAGCGGGTAGACCAGGCGGGTGCTCCAGGCGAAGAGCACTTCCGAAAGGGACTGCGGCTCCGGTGCCCGGCTGCGGCGCAGCGCCGGCCGGAACGCGGCCAGCGCCCGGGTGTCCACCGGTGCCCAACCGTCGCTGCCGCGCCCGAAGAGACGGTGGTCCGGCCAGGTGACCGGGGTGATCACGGGAATGCCGGCGAGCGACCCGGCGACCACCGTGGTCAGGTCGTAGTCGTGGAACAGCACCTGCACCCGGTGCGCCCGGAACTCCCGCAACTGTGCGGCCAGCACGGTTTCCACCAGGTCGGGATCGGCGTACGCGGACCGGGACAGCAGATCGTCCAGGCGGAGGGCGGTCGTCGCGTCGGGGTACGGTGCGGCGTGCGGCCCGGGGATCGGCACCGCCGGCACGCCCAGCCGGTCGAGCACCGGCCGGAAGTGTGGGCTGGCGAAGAGCACCGGAGTATGCCCGGCGTGGCGGACCGCCTCGTACACGGAGAGCACGGTGGAGACCGAGCCGAGGCCGTACGACCACACTCCCGGAACCAGGCCGACCCGCATGGTGAGATCCTCCTTCCGGGCGCCGCGCCTGTGTGGCCGGCCCCTGCGGCGACTGTAGGAAGCCGTGAACAGCGGGGACAAGGTGGCGACGGCTGCCGTCCCCGTTGATACGTCCCCGGTCCCATGGGCCCTGCGTCGAAGGTAGTAGATATCGACGAGGAGCGCGCCCGTGCCGGGTCGCCGTCCCTATTCTGGGCCCGACGTACCCGTCACACTCTGGGAGGACTGATGCGGCAACGTGAGTTGTCCGGCGGCGCGGGGATCCAGATCAGCCAGCTCTGTCTCGGCGCCATGGCGTTCGGCACCGAAATCGACGAGGAAACCTCGTTCGCGATCCTGGACCGCTTCGTCGAGGCGGGCGGCACGACCATCGACACCGCGAACTGCTACTCGTTCTGGGTCCCTGGCGGCGTCGGTGGCGAGAGCGAGACGGTGCTCGGCCGTTGGCTGTCCCGTCGGGGTGGCCGGGACGGGCTGGTGCTGGCGTCGAAGGTGGGCTCCGGTCCCGGAGCCCACGGTGGGGCCGAGGGGCTTGCCCCGGCGGTGATCCGTGCGCAGCTCGCCGGTTCGCTGCGGCGGCTCGGTGTGGACCACCTGGACCTCTACTACGCGCATCGGGAGGACCGCGACACCCCCGACGAGCAGGCTCTGGCGGCATTCCACGAGGCGGTGACGGAGGGCAAGGTCCGGGCTTTGGGGGCCAGCAACCACACCGCCTGGCGGCTGGCCGAGACCCGGGCGGTGGCCGAGGCGAAGGGCTGGACGCCCTACACGGCGGTGCAGCAGCGCTACTCGTACCTGCTGCCCCGCCCGGCGACGGCGCTGCCCGAGGGCGGGCACGTGCACGCCAGCGACGAGCTGCTGGACCTGGTCCGCAGCCGGGGCCTGACCATGTTCGCGTACAGCACCCTGCTGTGGGGTTCGTACACGCGGCCGGACAAGCCGCTGCCGGAGCACTACGAGCATCCGGGCACCGAGCGGCGGCTCCAGGCGCTGCGCGAGGTGACGGACGAGCTGGGGGTAACGGCGAACCAGGTGGTGCTGAGCTGGTTGATCGGCGGAGATCCCGCGGTCGTACCGATCGTCGGGGTCAGCTCGGTGGCCCAGCTCGACGAGGTCCTCGCGGCGGTGGATCTGGATCTGCCGACCGAGCTGCGCAAGCGCCTCGACGCGGCCTGCTGAACCGGGCTCGCGTCGGCGACCGGGCAGGGGAATCCCCTGCCCGGTCGCCGTGTGTCCCTCACCCGGGTCGTCCCGCTTCCCGGGTGGGGAAGCGGGACAACGCGGTTCAGCCCGCACCGGTCAGAGAGACGGTCACCTGCTGTCCGAGGTGGTCGGAGAGGCCCTGTGAGCCGACCATCCGGTACTCGTGGCAGCGCACCGGACCGGTGAAGAACGCCCAGTCCAGCCGCCACCACGCGGCACTGTCCGGCCAGGACACCGGATAGGGCTGGTCGCCAGCGACGGCCGCGTCGGTCAGCCGGGTGGCCAGGTCGCGCAGTTCACCCATCGCCGAGGTGGCGTTGAAGTCACCGGCGACGAGTTGGCCGTGCGGGTTGCTCGCCAGGTCGGCTCGCAGCGCCCGGTAGTGGGCCTGCCGGCGGTCCTGCTGGGCCTGCATGAACGCGGTGAACTCGGAGTCGGTGGGGTCCATCGAGATGTCGAGCTGCACCGGCACGTGCACGTTGTAGACGGAGAGCACCTGGCCGTCGACGCGCAGGTCGGTGCGGAGCACCTTGTGACGGTAGTAGTCGGCGAAGTCCGAGTCGGCCGGAACGCCGTGCCGAGCCGGGTCGGCCAGGTACGGCATCCCGTCCAGGGCCCGCGAGGCCACGATGGGATAGCGGGACATGGTGAGTAGTTCCCCGACGGCCACCACCTGGTAGTCCGGGAAGTGGCGGCGCAGCTCGGCGAGGTGGTCCACCGGGACCGGGCGGTGCCCGGCCAGGTCCCAGCCGACGTACTCCTGAAGGAGGTAGACGTCGGCCCGTTGGGCGGCCAGGTAGTCGTGGAAGTGTTGGGGATCGGCGCCGTCGTACCAGTACTCGGTGTTCCAGGAGAACACCCGGACCGCGTCGGACGGAGCCGGGTCGACCCTGCCGAACAGCGCGGACGGGTTCAGGCCGGCCAGGTCGAAGCCGATGGCGAGGCAGCACACCGCGGCGACGGCGAGCCGCCCGCGTGCCGGCCGGGCCAGCGGGGTGAGAGACAGCAGCAGCAGTGGCACCACGACGAAGACCAGCGGCGGCATCAGCTCGGCGGGACGCCACCACCAGTGCTCGCCGGTCAGGAGCAGGAACATCGTGAGGAACACCGCCCAGGCGGCGGTGAGCGCCGCGAGCCACCGGGCCCGGCGCGGCCACCGGGCCGGCTCGTTGGGGTCCCGGCGCGGTGGTGCGGTGAGGGTGGTGACCCCGGGGGCCCCCGGCGCGGCGGTGGCCGCGCCGGGGACGGGGTCGATCAGGAGGCTCATGCCGTGGTCCCGGCCATCGTCGGGGACGGCGTGCGAGTGGCCGACCAGTCCGCGTCGTAGAGCCGACGGAACTCGCGGGACAGCAACCACTGTGCGGCGCCGACCGTGATGCCGGCGGAGATCGCCACGTTGGTCAGGAAGGCGATGCCGGTGAACACGGCCAGGAACGGCAGCCCCTTGCGGCGTCGCACGTGCCGGTACATCTCCGCGTCGGCCGACAACGAGATGCCGAACAGGACGGTGGTCAGCAGCAGCCAGGCGGGGTGCAGCACGGCCAGCGGCAGGGTGGCGAGCACGCCGAGGGCGGCCACGGTGCCGAAGGAGCGGGCCGGGCTCTCGAAGCCCTTGGCGAAGCGCCGCCGCCGGGCGAACAGCGGCACCCGCAGCCGGGCCCGGCGGAAGAGCTTGCGCAGCAGCGGCAGCAGCCGGTCGTCGTCGTCGTGCCAGCCGCGGACCTGGTCGGTGACCATGATCTGGTGGCGGGCCGACATCCGCTCGCCGTAGTCGACCTCCTCGGTCTGCCGCAGCCGGGGGTTAAACGGGCCGACCTCGTCGAAGACCCGGCGTGGGATCGCGGTCAGCGACGAGAACAGGAAGCTGACCTCGCCCAGGGACGCCATCCGCCAGCAGTACGCCTGGAGCACCCGGCACTCCTCGACGATGCTGTCACGGATCAGCGGATCCTCCTCGTAGATGCCGCAGACCGCGCCGTAGTCCGGATGGGCGGCAAGTTCGGCGACGGCGCGCTGCACCGCGTCCGGGCGCAGCGCCACGTCGGAGTCGACGAAGAAGAGGATCTCGCCGCGGGCTGCCGCGGCACCGGTGTTACGGGCGACGGCCACCCCGCTGTTGCGCGGGGTCTGGAGCACCGTCACGGCCCGCTGGCGGGCCTTGGCGAGCGAGTCGTCGGTGCTGTGGTCGTCGACGACGATCACCTCGATCGGCTGGTAGGTCTGCCCGAGCGCGGCGTCGATGCACGGGCCGATGGAGTTGCCGTAGTTGTAGTTCGGGATGATCACCGAGACCAGCGGGTTCGTGGTCGGGGTCGTCATGGTCTGTCTCCTCAGACGGTGGATGGGGACGCCAGGTCGTCAGTGGACGAGGGCGAGCAGGGTCGGGTGTTGGGTGACGAGCAGGACCCCGCCGAGCAGGACGCCCCAGAGCAACGCGTTGACCAGCATCGCCCGGTCGCGCAGCAGCACCCGGGTCGGTTCGCCGCCGTCTCCGTCGACGACCACCACCTGGAGGTAGCGGGCCACCGCGAAGAGCGCGAACGGGGTGGAGCCGACCAGCGCCAGTGCCTGGTACGGGGTGGGGATGGTGGCCTGCACGTGGCCGAGGAAGCCGCTGATCGCGACTGCGGCGCAGAGCACGATCAGCAGGTCCAGGTACTGGACCGAGTACCCGGCCAGCGAGGGCCGGTGGGCGCTGCCACCGACCGCCATCTCGTGCCGTCGCTTGCCGAGAATGAGCAGCAGGCAGAGGGCGAAGACGGCGATCAGCAGCCAACTCGACACGGCGACCCCGGCGGCCAGGTAGCCCTGCACCACCCGGAGCAGGAAGCCACCGGCCACCACCAGCACGTCCAGCAGCGGAACGTGCTTGAGCCCTCTGCTGTAGGCGATGTTGAGCGTCAGGTAGGCCGCCAGCGGCCACCACGGGAACGCCGGCCCGAGCGCCACCGCCGTGACCAGCGCGGCGGCGATCAGCCCGCCGAAGGCGTACGCGGTGGGCACGCTCACCCGGCCGGAGGCGATCGGCCGGTGCCGTTTGGTGGGATGTGCCCGGTCGCGGTGCCGGTCGTAGACGTCGTTCCAGACGTAGACCAGCGCGGAGACCATGGTGAACAGCAGCACCGCCCAGGACACCCGGCCGAGAACACCGAGTCCGAGCCGGGGGGTGTCGATCAGCACCAGCGGAACCACCAACAGGTTCTTCGCCCACTGGTGGGGCCGGATCAGGGTGATCAGGTCACGCGCCAGGGTGCGGTCGTTGGCGCGGGAGCCGGTGGCCCGGGTCGCCGGGCGGGTGCTGGGGGTGGGTCGGTCGAGGGTCGGCGGGTCGACGAGGACAGTCACGGTTACCTCCGGTGCCGATCAGAAGATGGCCTTGGCCAGCCCGAGGGCCCCCTGCTTCCAGGGATCCCGGCTGGTCCGGCCGGACGAGGTCGGTGCGGCGGTGCGGTTGTTCGCCCGCCACCAGTCGTAGGTGCGCAGGATGGCGTCGCGGTTGGACAACCGAGGGGTCCAGCCGAGCACGTCGCGGGCCTTGTCGACACTGACGTACGAGTCGGCCCGCAGCTTGTGGATGAGGCGTCCGTAGACCGGGGAGAGCTTCAGCCGTTGCAGCAGCTCCAGCGCGGCGACGGCGGGGCGTACCGGCACCGAGACCACGCGCTTGCCGTGGCCGGCGGCGTCCAGCACCGCCTGGAAGTCCTCCCGCAGGGTGTCGAAGCGGTCGGCGGCGATGTTGAACGTGTCGTTGGCGACGTCGTCCGGTGCGTGCAGCACGGTCCGTACCGCGTCGACCAGGTCGTCGATCGCCAGCATCTGGATCCGCACGTCGCCCTTGCCGAGCACCGGAAAGTTGCGGCCCTCCTCGGCCCACTCGAAGAGCATCGAGAACAGCCCCATCCGGCCCGGCCCGAGGAACGTCTTGGGCCGCAGCATCGGCAGCACCATGCCGGCGGCGCGGTACCGCTCGGCGACCTCCTCCGCGCCGGCCTTGGCCCGGCTGTACGGGTCGACCGGTTCGCGCGGGTACTCCTCCGTGGTGGGCACCATGCTTGGCAGCCCGTACACGGCGGTCGAGGAGACGTGCACCACCCGGGCGGTGCCGGCGCGGGCGGCGGCGTCCAGCACCGTCTCCGTGCCGCCCACGATGATCGAGCGGATCTCGTCCTCGGGGTAGCTGGGCAGGGCGGCGGCGGTGTGCACCAGCGCGTCCGCCCCGGCCAGGACCGCGCCGACCCTGGCCCGGTCGCGCACGTCGGCGACCGTGTACTCGACACCCTTCACCGGCTCGACCGGGTCCCGCACGTCCAGGCCGCGTACCCGCCAGCCGTCGGCGGCCAGCGCCCGCACCAGGTGCCCGCCCAGCATTCCGCTGCCGCCGGTCACCACCACCGTCTTCGCGTTCTGATTCACCACAGCGACGACACCTTCTCCTTGACGAAACGGGTGACCAGCCGGGGCAGGCCCTGGGCGAGGGTCCGGTCCAGGCGGTCGAGGAAGTGCTCCACCTCGGCCGGGCCGGTCACCAGCGACGGGCCGACCACCAGCGGGTTCTTGCCGTTGAGCGTGTAGTACGTGTAAATGTCGTGGTCCCGGTAGAGGGCATTGACGACCGCGCAGGTGACGAGCTTCGTGCCGAACTGCGGGTCCTTGGCCAGACCGCCGGGCGCCAGCTTGGTGACCAGGTCCAGCACCCGTGGCGCGTCGAGGAACACCCCCCACAGGGCGCCCGCGCCGCGGACCTCGGCGACGGCGTCCGGGTGCTCCTTGGCGATCCGGGCCAGCCCGGGGGCCAGGATCCGCTCGATGTCGCGGGCCCGGGCGGGAAAGTCCTCCTCCACCGCCACGTTGATCGCCTCGATCGCGGTGGCGGTCTCCTCACCGAAGCCGTAGTAGGTGGTGCTGGTGCTCTGCAACAGCGCGTCGTTGAGGCTCTCGTACGCCTTGTGGAAGATCGGCCGCCGGGCCACGTACGCGGAGATCGAGGACTTGCCGCCGCCGAAGGACTTCGAGGTGGTCACCACGTCGGGGATTAACCCGGGATAGCGCACGAAGTAGAACATCGTGCCGGTCTTGCCCCAGCCGGTGTAGATCTCGTCGAAGATCAGCACGATGTCCTCGCGGGTGCACAGCTCGCGCAGCCCGCGCAGGAACTCCTCTGAGCACCAGCGCATGGTCGAGGCGCTGAACGGCTCGATGAGGATCGCGTACACGTCGCACTTGCCCCGGCGGTCCCGGGTCGCGTCGACGGCGGCCTGGACCGCGGCCAGGTCGTCGTAGGGGAAGCTCACCACGCCCGGGATGCCGGGGAAGGTGAAGTGGTTCTGCGCGCTGCCGGTCAGGCTGCCCGAACCGAGCAGCTTGCCGTGGAAGCTGATGTCGCTGCGCATGATCGTGTTGCGCTTGCCGCCGTGGTACTTGTAGGCGAGCTTGACCGCGCCCTCCACCGCCTCGGCGCCGGAGTTGGGCAGGAACGACATGTCGAGGTCGCCGGGGAGCACGGCGGCCAGGTTGTGCGACAGCGCGGCCAGGTACGGCGAGAAGTAGGTCTTGTGCACCTCCATCCGCCGCTGCTGCTGGAAGCGTTGCCGGGCGGCCAGTATCCGGGGGTGGTTGTGCCCGTGGTTGAGCACCCCGACGCCGCCGGTGAAGTCCAGGATCCGCCGACCGTCCCGGGTGTGGATCCAGGCGCCCTCGGCGTGGTCGACCAGTTCCCGGCCGAAGCCGAACGAGGTCATCAGGCTGACCTGACTCTTGTTGACGTGCTTGCGGTAGAGGTCCTGCACCTCGGCGACGGAGAGCTGTTCGGCGTCGTCGATGGTCAGTAGCTCGGGCATGAGGGGTCCTTTCGAAGCGCGGTTCACGGACGCGGTGGTGGAGTCGAGAGGTTGCGCCGGCATCGGTCAGCCGGGGGTCGGGGTGAGCCGGGGGTCTCCTCCGGCGGATGGCGTGGCGGGGTCACCGCTGGTCGCGAGCCGTTCCGAGGCGGCGACCGCGAGTAGAGCCAGGCCCGCCGTGAGTGCCTCGGCGAGTGTGCTGAGCACCCGACTGGCGACCGCCGCGGTGACCGCCGCCGGCAGGGGCAGCACGGTGGACAGGGCCGCGACCACCAGCACCTCCCGTACGCCGGCGCCGTCCGGTACGAAGAGGGCGACCGTGCCGGCGGTGGTCGCCAGGGCGAACGCACCGACCGCCGCCGGAAGGGCGGCCCCGGCGTCCGCGCCGAGCAGCACCGCGACGATCCACAGGTGCACCCCCGAGAGCACCCAGGACAGGCTCTGCCACGCGATCGCGTGGCGGACCTCGGCGGGCCGGTGCAGCGGTGCCGGGCGGGGCCGGCGGGCCACCCGGGCGGCCAGCCGGACCAGGGTGTCGAGCACTCCGGGCCGGATCGCCAGCATCACCAGCAGGGCGACCGGCAGGAGCAGCCAGGCCAGCCCGGTGCCGGTGCCGAGCACGGCCGGGGCCACCAGGAGGCCCACCGCGCCGCCGGTCAGCAGCACCACGACCAGGTTCACCAGGTAGGTGCCGGCCATCCGGCCCCGGCTCACCCCGGCGGCGTCGCCAAGCCGGAGCTGGGCCAACAAGCCCCACACCCGGCCCGGGACGAACTTGCCGAGGAACCCGACGAAGAACATCCGCACGCCGGTGCGGGGCGGTACCACCGCCCCCACCGAGGCCAGCGTCAGCGTCCAGGCCCGCATGCCGCAGAGCAGGCCGACCCCGGTGACCAGCAGCGCGGCCAGCAGCCATCCGGCGGTTTCCGGCCGTAACAGCCGGCCCAGCGTCGACCACTGCTGCCCGCGCAGGGTCAGCGTGACGCCGCCGAGCACCGCCGCCACGAAGACCGCCGTGAGCGCCGCGCGCCACGCCCGCCGCCTGCCCATCATCGGCCCGCCGTCAGGGGCAGCGGGCGGGGGGAGCCGGTGCCGCGTAGCCGGGCGATCAGGCCGGCGGCCGCGCCGGCCACGATGGCGAGCTGGGCCACCAGGTGCACGCCGACGAACCAGACCAGGAAGGCCCCGCCGCGCTCGCGTCGGACGAACGGCAGCAGCCCCGGGTCGGCGAGCAGGAAAAGCCCGAAACAGGCCAGCGGTACGGCGAGCAGCGCCGGGTGCAGGATGCCCAGCAGCAGTGTGGCCGGCACCAGCGGAGCGGCCAGCACGCCGAGTGCGGGATTGACCGCGACGCTGCCGGCGCGCATCCGGTGCGCTCCGGCGAACGCCGCCAGCGGCAGCGAGCGACGGTACTGCTCACGCAGCATGGCTGCGAACCCGGCGCAGTCGTCGTGCCGGCCGACCACGGTGTCGGTGAGTCTGATCCCGGTCACTCGGGCGAGCCGGTCGCTGTACTCGACGTCCTCGGCGTCGCGCAGTCCCTCGTGGAACGGGCCGGCGGCGAGGAACGCGGCGCGCCGCACCGCGGCCAGCGCGAAGATCGCGGTGTTGACCCGGCCCACGCTGCGCCGCCGCCACCAGTGCGCGTGCAGCACCCTGTAGTGCTCGATCGGTCCGTCGTCGTAGAGCGGGTGGGTGTCGTAGGTGCCGTGCACGCAGCCGCAGGTGGGGTCCGCGGCGAGCACCGCCAGGGCGTTGGCGATGGCGTCGGGGAACAGCGCCACGTCGGAGTCGACGAAGAAGAGGATCTCGCCGGTGGCCGCCCGCGCGCCGATGTTGCGGGCCGCCGACACGCCCCGGTTGCCGCCACCCTCGATCACCCGGCACGGGTAGCGGGCCGCGATGTCGCGGGACCGGTCGGTCGAGCCGTCGTCGACGACGATGACCTCGTATGGCCGGTGGGTCTGCGCGAACACGGCGTCCAGGCACGCACCGAGCGTCTTCTCGTAGTTGTAGTTCGGCACGATGACCGAAACTCTCTGCCCATCAGCGGCCATTCGGCCTCTCCCTCTCATGCCCGACGCCATGTCGACGTCGATGAATACCGGCGCTCTCGACGTTAGGGATCGCCATTCCTCGGGCCAAGGTGGCGCATCCTCATTCGGATGGGATTTCCTCGAAGGTGGAAGCTCGATCTACGACCATCAGTGCATGGGGTTTCTCGGCAGCGGGAAACCGGCAGAGAAAAAGGGCGTTCCGCACGTCTGCCACGACGTGCGGAACGCCCTCGAACGATGGGGAGTGCGGGTGGCGGCGCTCAGCTGCGATGGGCGGTGTACAGCATGATCGGGGGGCAGTCGTCGGCGACCGCCAGCAGGTGTCGCTCAAGGCGGCGC
>NZ_SMKJ01000622.1:0-887 GCF_004348615.1 Micromonospora sp. KC207 | reverse complement strand
CGACGAGGCGGCGTCCCTGCTCGTCCAGCTCGGCCGCGTGCGCGGCGATGTAGGCGGCGACCTCGGCCTCCAGCGCAGCGGCGAGCATCCGGCGGGCACCGTCACGCACGATCTCGTCGATCAGCGATCCGCCCGTCTTGGCCTGCTCGGACACGGCCGCTGGCGTGGGCTCTTCCGGGTTGACTACCGTAAGCACGGGCGTACCTTCCCGGCCCGCGTTGGCGCGCGGGCTCTACTCGATTCCTTGGACATGGAGCGTCGCCGGGAGGGTACGCCTCCCGACTCTCATCCACAGGTTTCGAGCATTGCTCCCCCATTTGAACGCCCACACCAATCCGAACCATGACATCCGGCCAACCAACCCACACCCGCCAACGGCAGAGCCGTGGACCGTCGAGCGGATCCGCGCGCTCGGTGCCGCCACCACCCTGCCCACCGCCGCGGCGGTCCTCGGTATCAGCCGGTCCCAGGCCTACCGGCTCGCCGCCACCGATACCTTCCCCACGCCACTGATCCGCGCCGGGACCCGCATCATCGTCCCCGTCACCGGCCTCCTCCGACTTCTCCTCCTCGACCAGCCTGCCCCGGATCCCGACGGCGGCCGGCGACTTGATCCCGTCGTGGTGTCGAGCGTGGATGCAACGACCACGCCACCAGCGGACTACACCCGCCACCGCTGGCGGCACCACGTCGAGCACCCAGGAGACGACCAGTGAAAGGCTCCACGTTCAAACGCTGCGGCTGCCGCGACACCGCGACGGGCCGGCGGCTGGGACGCTCCTGCCCTGATCTGCGCCGGCCCGGCGGCGGATGATCCCGCAACCACGGCCAATGGCACTGGCAGATCGACCTACCCGCCCGCGCCAACGGCACCCGCCGCACACTGC
>NZ_SMKJ01000621.1:0-907 GCF_004348615.1 Micromonospora sp. KC207 | reverse complement strand
CCCTGCCCTCCGCCGCCCCCCAACCGTCGGGGCACGAGGAGGACGACGAGCCCCAGCTCATCACCGACGTGATCGAGGCGACCAACCGAGACTACGTCCAGGCCAAGTCGAAGCTCGAAAAGTCCAAGAAGCGCCAGGCCCAGCTCGCCGTCGAGGTGCAGAACGCCCAGGAGGAGCTGGACGCGCTCGCGCCGCAGGTCGGCGAGATGGCCGCGCAGTCGTACCGAACCGGCCGGGTCGGCGCGATGGCGATGCTGCTGGAGAGCAACACCCCGGACTCGTTCGTCAAGCGCGCCTCCGCCCTCGACGAGCTGAACATGGTCAACGCCAACAAGCTGGCCGAGGTCGGCGCGGCGAAGACCCGCGCCGAGCAGGCCAAGCTCGCGCTCGACGCCGAGGTGCGCGAGCAGCAGAAGCAGGCGTCGGTCATGGCGAAGAAGAAGCACGACGCCGAGAAGGCACTCGCGCTGGTCGGCGGCAAGGGCTTCACCGGTGGCCTGGTCTCCGCCACCTCCCCGGTCGCCAGAATCGCGCCGGGCCGCACGTCGGACGGCACCTGGCGGCCGGAGTCGTGCAGCGAGAACGACCCCACCACCTCCGGCTGCGTCACGCCCCGGACGCTGCACGCGTACAAGGAGGTCAAGCGAGCCGGCTTCAACCGGTTCGTGGGCTGCTACCGGCCGGGCGGGCCGTGGGAGCACCCCAAGGGCAGGGCCTGCGACTGGTCGCTCCAGAACAGCGGGTTCTCCCCCTGGCACAACAACGACACCCGGATGTACGGGAACAATCTCGCCGCGTTCCTCATCCGCAACGCCGACCGGCTCGGCATCTACTACGTCATCTGGAACCGGCAGATCTGGTTCCCGGCGAACGGCTGGAGTTCCTACAGCGGGCCCTCCAACCACAC
>NZ_SMKJ01000620.1:0-919 GCF_004348615.1 Micromonospora sp. KC207 | reverse complement strand
GGACGGGGACGGGCCGATGGTCGTCCGGGGCCGGCCGGCGCGGCGGCGGCTCGTGGCCGTCGGGCTGGGCGTCGTGGCGCTCGCCGCCCTCGGGGCCACGGCCGGGGACGCCGCGATCGCCGGCCGGGACGCCGGTACCTGGACCAGCGGGTCGGTCACCGTGGCGCTGCCGGCCGGCTGGCGGGCCACCGGCACCGGCTGGGCCGGCCAGTACGACGCCGACGGCCGCCTCGAACCGGCCCTGGTGATGTCCCCGGACCCGGACCGGTGGGCGGCGGACCCCACGGTGCCGGGAGCCTTCGTGGGCCTGTCCGCCGGCATCGCCGCGCGGACCACTCCGGCGGGCTTCGTCGCCGAGCGCCCGCACGCCGACTGCGTTGCGGCCCCGACGCGGCACACCCGGCAAGCGGGCATCGACTGGGTGGTGGCGTGGTTCACCTGCCCCCGGGGCCGGCCGGTGCTCGTCGAGGCCGCCGGGCTGGGCCCCGGCCGCGCCGGGCTGCTCTACGTGCAGGTCGCGCCGCCGGCGGGCAGCGGGCCCGACTTCGTCGACTCGCTGCTGGCCGGGGTGGCGGTGCGGTAGCCGCCGCTAACGCACCACCACCGTGAGCGGGTACGTCGTGCCCTCCTGCGGGATCAGCACGACCACGGTGCCGGCGCGGACGAACCGGATCTCCACCACCCCGGCCTCGTAGCTGCGCGAGACCAGGTCCTCCCGGTCGACGGTCACCTCGCCCGGGCCGATGCCCCGGATTGCCAGCACCGCCCCGGTGGCGAAACACATCGCGGGCAGCAGCGCCAGCTCGGTCTCGGCGAGCACCAGCTCGTACCGGACCGCCCCGAGGCACGCGTCGGGCAGTCCCGTCGGCGACGGCGGCGCGGCGGGCGTACGGGTGCGCGCGTCCGTGCTGGCCGGTGG
>NZ_SMKJ01000619.1:0-922 GCF_004348615.1 Micromonospora sp. KC207 | reverse complement strand
GCATCCGTCCGCGTACCGATGGACAGAGCAAGCACCGCCGCGGCGACGAGGCAACCGGCGGCCACCACCTGACGGGTCATGAGCGGCTCCCGCCGGGTGCCGCACCGAGGCGTTCCGTCCAGAGCAGGCCAACGAACTGGAGGACCACGGCCGCCACGGCACAACCGCCACCGACTGGGGTGTACAGCAGCACCGCGACCGGGTCGACGCCCACCCCGTACCCGAGCCCGATGCCGCCGAGCGGCAGAGCGGCGAGCAGCCAGGCGGTGGCCCGTGCTCCGGCCGCCTGCGCCGCCGCAGCGGCCAGCCCTCGGTCGGCGGCCCGCGCGTCGGCCTCGATTCGTTCCAGCAGTTCCGCCAGGGGTGCCCCTGTCCGGTCGGCGAGCCGGACCGCAGCCCGAGCCAACTGGCGGAGCCGATCCGGATCGTCGGAAGCGCCGGCCGCAAGGCCGACGGGCTGCCGACTGACGCCCCGCTCGGACCTGCGCGGGTCCCCGCCAGGCAGGCCCGGCGCGGTGCTGGCCACATCCGGGCCGGCGCTCCCCCCGGACCGGCCGACGTCCGGGGCGGACCCGGGCGCTGGCAGGGGTGCTGTCGAGCGGGCGGTGATGGTGGCGATCGGGACGGGGCGCGGAACGCCCGGCGGCGCGGCGGACGACAACGCGGCCAGCGACAGCGGGAACGGAGGCGCGGGCGACGACGGCGGCGCGACTGGGGGCGAGGTCAGGGTCGCGGCGGCGGTCAGCACCGGCACGCCGGCACGCAGGTCCGCGGCGAGGGCGCAGAGTTGGTCCAGCCCGTGCCGACAGGCGAGTTCCGCCTGCCGGGCAAGCCGTCTCCGGACCAGCCCCCGCACGAGCAGCGCGCCATACGCGCCGACCACCACGGCGGCCACCGGCCCGGCCAGCAGGCCGCCCGATCC
>NZ_SMKJ01000618.1:0-923 GCF_004348615.1 Micromonospora sp. KC207 | reverse complement strand
GTCGGGGGGCATCGACACGAACGCCTGGTACGAGCTGTTGAACCGCAACAGCGGCAAGGCGTTGGACGTGTGCGGTGTGTCCACGGCGGACAACGCCTGCATCCAGCAGTACACCCGCACGGGCGGGCAGAACCAGCAGTGGCAGTTCGTCGACTCCGGTGGAGGCTACTACCGGATCCGGGCCCGTCACTCGGGCAAGGTGCTGGACGTGTCCAACAACTCGACCGCGGATGGTGCCGCGATCGTGCAGTACGGTGACCACGGCGGGGCGAACCAGCAGTTCCGGGTGGCCGACTCGGGCGGCTACGTTCGGCTGATCAGCCGGAGCAGCGGCAAGGTGGTGGAGGTCCAGGGCGCGTCCACCGCTGACGGCGCTCCCGTCATCCAGTACACCGACCGGAACGGCACGAACCAGCAGTGGCAACTGGCCCGGGTCGGCGGGCCCACCACTCCGCCGACGCCGACACCGACGGCCAGCACGACCCCGCCGCCGGGCTCGTGCAACCTTCCGTCGACGTACCGGTGGTCGTCGACGGGCGTGCTGGCGCAGCCGAGGTCGGGCTGGGTGTCGCTGAAGGACTTCACGGTCGCCCCGTACAACGGCAAGCAGCTCGTCTACGCGACCACGCACGACTACGGCACGTCGTGGGGTTCGATGAACTTCGGCCTGTTCACGAACTGGTCGGAGATGGCCACGGCCAGCCAGAACACGATGTCCTCCGCCACGGTCGCGCCCTCGCTGTTCTACCACGCCCCGAAGAACATCTGGGTGCTGGCCTACCAGTGGGGCGGGCCCGCGTTCTCCTACCGCACGTCGAGCGACCCCACCAACCCCAACGGGTGGTCCGCGCCGCAGACGCTGTTCTCCGGCAGCATCACCGGCTCCAACACGGGCCCCATCGACCAGGCCGTCATCGGTGACG
>NZ_SMKJ01000617.1:0-939 GCF_004348615.1 Micromonospora sp. KC207 | reverse complement strand
CCGCGCTCATGGGCAGCCCGGGGCAGGGCAACTACGCCGCCGCCAACGCGTTCCTCGACGCGCTCGCCGCCCACCGCCGCGCGGCCGGGCTGCCCGCCACCTCCCTCGCCTGGGGCATGTGGGCGGAAGGCATGGCCGGCACCCTCGACCGGGCCGCTCTCGCCCGCTGGGCCCGCACGGGTATCGAAGCCTTCCCGGCGGCCACCGGGCTCGCCCTGTTCGACGCGGCGCAGCGCCTCGGCCCGGCGGTGGTCGTGCCGGTCGAGCTGAACCGCACGACGCTGCGCGGCCAGGCCCGTACCGGCACGCTCGCGCCGCTGCTGCGCGGCCTCGTCCGGACCCCCGCCCGCCGCGCCGTCCCGGGCGGCTCGCTGGCGCAGCGGCTCGCCGCGGTGCCCGTCGCCGACCGTGAACAGGTTGTCCGGGAACTGGTGCAGGCGCAGGTCGCCGCGGTGCTCGGGCACGCCTCGCCGGGGGCCGTCGAACCCGGCCGGGCCTTCAAGGAGATCGGTTTCGACTCGCTTGCCTCGGTGGAGCTGCGCAATCGGCTCGTCGAGGCCACCGGCGTACGGCTGCCGTCCACGCTGGTCTTCGACCACCCGACGCCGCAGGCGGTGGCCCGGCTGCTCGTCGCCGAGGTGGCCGGCGAGCCCGCTGGAAGCCGCGCGCCGGAGACGCCCGCTCGTGGCCCGGCCCGCACCGGCGAACCGCTGGCGATCGTGGGCATGAGCTGCCGCTATCCGGGTGGGGTCAGCTCGCCGGACGAGTTGTGGGACCTGGTCGCGAACGGGCGTGACGCGATCGGTGGGCTGCCCGCCGACCGCGGCTGGGACCTGGACCGGCTCTACGACCCGGACCCGGACAGCCTCGGCACCGTGTCGACCCGTGGCGGCGGTTTCGTCAGCGGCGTGGGGGACTTCGACGCCGGGTTCTTTGGGA
>NZ_SMKJ01000616.1:0-940 GCF_004348615.1 Micromonospora sp. KC207 | reverse complement strand
CGGCAAGGGCGACCAGGTCGTCGGTGGTGGGCGGCGGGGGCTCGAACTCGCCCTCGTGGCGGACCACGTTCCAGCCCCGGGGGGCGGTGAGGCTGCGCGCGTGCGGCTCGCAGAGGTCGTACGTGTGGGGCTCGGCGAAGGCCGCGAGCGGCCCGACCACGGCTGTCGACTCGTTGTAGACATAGGTCAATGTGGCGACCGCTTGCCGGGGGCAGCCGTTCCGGGAGCAGCGCCGTGTTGACCTCACGGCGGGAGGGTATCCCCATTACCGGGTCCGGCGCACCGGTTCGCGTTGCGACACGCCCGTCATCGAGATCACAATTCGCAACATCCGACGCAGCGGGCGGTGACCGGCCACGGGCCGGCGCGCCGCAGGAGCGGCACAGCCACGGACCGGGCGGCCCGGCGGGCTACTCTTTGCGTCATGACCAGTCCGGAACGCCGCCGCCCCGGCTCCGGCCGGCGTGCCCACCGTGACCGGCACGGGCGGGGACTGCGCGGGCGGCTGGTGCCGGCGACCGTGCCGTTGGCCCGGACGAAGGCCGAGGTCTTCGACGATCTCGTGCTCGACACGGTGGAAACCCTCGAACGGCGGTTCGCCAAGGAACTGGCGGGCGTCGAGTTCGCGGTGGAAGACGTCCCGCCGGACCTGAACGTGTACGACTCCGACGTGCTGGAGGACGGTGAGGTGCCGCTCGCCCGGCTGTTGCCGGGGCGCCCCGGCCGGCAGGAGGTCCCGCCGCGCATCGTGCTCTACCGCCGGCCGCTGGAGTTCCGGGCCATGGACCGGGAGGACCTGGCCGACCTGGTGCACGACGTGATCATCGAGCAGGTGGCGAACCTGCTCGGCGTCGACCCGGACGAGCTGGCGTAGTCCTCGCCGCGCCCCGGGGCAGAGCCACCGCACCGCCCTCGGGTGTCGCCGCCGCGCACCCCCGCC
>NZ_SMKJ01000615.1:0-943 GCF_004348615.1 Micromonospora sp. KC207 | reverse complement strand
GGTGAGCAGCGCTGTCCGACAGTCGACAGTGGCCGGTCCCGTCTTCGGAGCCCCCTCGGCCGGGATCGATGCTACAACGATGGGTGTCGACAGTTGTCCTCCGTCGTGGAAGGGGCACCACATGAGGCTCCGGTCATGGCTGCCCGTAGCGGTGCTGGCGGCGGCGGGCGTGGTGGCCGTGAGTCCGCCCGCCCCTGCGGCGGCGGCCCGGTTCGACGCCGCGCCGTCGGCCACGGCGCGCCCGACGAGTGGGTTGTCGGCCTCGTCGGTCGTCAGGGTCACGGCGACCGGCCTGCCCAGGAGAACCGAGGTCGACATCGTCCAGTGCGACGAGGCCACCTACGACGACGACGGCCGCATCGGCTGCCCGGTCGTGCAAACGGCCACCACCAGCGGGCTGGGGCGGATCTCCGAGCGGGTGAACGCCAGCATCAGCGTCTACCGCAGCCGCCCCTACGGCGACTCCGCGCCGGTCTACTGCCGCGCGGACACCTGCCGATTCTTCGTCGAATGGGTCACCGACGGTGATCGGCACTCGGTCGCCACGGCGGCCCTGGAGTTCACCGGCGACCCGGCCACCATCACCGCGACCCCGAACACCGGCCTGATCGACGGGCAACTGGTCGAGGTCACCGGCACCGCGAAGGGCTCACCCAGCCGGTACGTGACGATCACGCAGATCGCGTGCTACGACATCGTCCAGGAGAGCGGCTGCGTCGACAGCACGCCGCTGGCCACGGCGCCGCTCACCGAGGACGACACGTTCACGGCGACCGTGGCCGTCCAGTACTGGCCCAGCTGCGCGCCGGATCACTATCTCTACACGTGCGAGCTGCACGTGGTGGTGTTCGACGCGCAGGGGCAGCCAGACAGCTCGTTCGGCTCCGGCTGGTCCGGCCCGCACCGCGCCTACCTCCGCTTTGCGTCGGTGACCGAGTAGTGC
>NZ_SMKJ01000614.1:0-947 GCF_004348615.1 Micromonospora sp. KC207 | reverse complement strand
CTGCCCCGCCACCACCGCGTCCACCCTCCGGTCACCGACCAGACCGGACAGCTCAGTCCGCTGCTGCTGCGTCAACGCCACGAGCCAGAGTCGATCACCACGAGGTAACACCAAGCCACGTAAAACATCTCAATTACGCGACACTAGTCTGCGGTCGCGGCCAGTGTCAGTTTCCGAAGTCGTCTGCACGGGGTCCCCTGGTGGAGGGCCCGTGTGCAGACGACTTCGGACATCGGGTTGCTCCGAAGTCGTGTGCACTACCCGTCGTTTGGCCCGTACTCGTGTGCACGGCGCGTAGGGGCGCCGGCCGTCGGCGGCCCGGCTACGGGGTGGGTGTCGCGGCGGGAAGGCCTGTGGCTTCGTTCACGAGATTGGGCGGCACCCAGCACCATCTTGTCGCCGCCGGAACCGGCCAGTCCGGAGGCGGCTGCGGACCCGGATCCTGGGCCCCAGTCAGCCGGTGACGGCTGCCGGGCGTAGGTAGCTGTAGACCGTCTCGCGGCTGATCTCGAACTCCCTGGCCAGTACGGACTTTTTCTCGCCGGCGGCGGCTCGCTCGCGTAGCTGCTGTGCCTGCTCGGCGGTGAGCGCAGGCTTGCGACCGGTGTACACACCGCGTTGCTTGGCCGCGGCGATGCCCTCGCGTTGGCGCTCCAGGATCAGGGCGCGCTCGAACTCGGCGAAGGCGCCCATCACCGACAGCAGCAGGGTGGCCATCGGCGAGTCCTCGCCGGTGAACGTCAGGCTCTCCTTGACGAACTCCACCCGCACGCCCTTGCCGGTCAGGGTCCGGACCAGGCGGCGCAGGTCGTCGAGGTTGCGGGCGAGCCGGTCCATCGAGTGCACGAGGACGGTGTCGCCGGCGCGGACGAACGCGATCCTCTACAAAGCCCTCCCCGCACTCACCCCACCCGCCCCGCGGCTCCCGGCCTCGGCCGTCACCGGTC
>NZ_SMKJ01000613.1:0-947 GCF_004348615.1 Micromonospora sp. KC207 | reverse complement strand
GTATCGCCAGGTTGGGGTGGTTTCGGTGGTGAGCCGTTTGGCGAGGTTGTCGATCATGGCGATGGTGATCATGCTGGCGGAGTTGTCGGGTCGGGCTTCGTAGTCGCGCACGAGTCGGCGGTGGTGCATGAGCCAGCCGATGGTGCGTTCGACGACCCATCGGCGTTTGACCACGCTGAAGCCTTTGACCTGCGGGTCTTTGGTGACGATCTCGACGTCGACGCCGAGGGCGGCGCCGTGTTCGACGACCTTGGTCTTGAAGCCGGCGTCGACCCAGGTCTTTGTCAGGGTGGGGTGGGCGGTGGTGGCCTGGTCGAGCAGTTCGATGCCGATGGTGTTGTCGCTGGCGCTTGCGGCGGTGACGATGACGGCGAGGAGTGGGCCGAGGGTGTCGGTGATGATGCCGCGTTTGCGGCCGACGATCTTCTTCCCGGCGTCGGTGCCCTGTGTGGACAGTGGGACGCTGGTGGAGGTCTTCACGCTCTGGGTGTCCATGATGGACGCGGTGGGTGCGATGGTGCGGCCGTGGTGGTCTCGGACGAGGCCGGTGAGCTGGTAGTTCAGGTCGGTGAAGATGCCATCCTTGCTCCAGGCGGCGAAGTAGCCGTAGACGGTGGCGTGGGGTGGGAAGTCGTGGGGCAGGTAGCGCCAGGCGATGCCGGTGCGGTTGACGTACAGGATGGCGTTGAAGATCTCGCGCAGGTCGTGGGTGGGGGTGCGGCCGCCGACGCCGGCGTCGGTGCGGGCCTGTCGCCAGGCGGTCAGGCGGGGTGCGATCAGGGCCCACCGGGCGTCGGAGAGGTCGGACGGATAGGGTCGCCGTTCGGTCATGGTGAAGGCGTATGTCGTTGGGGCATCGGCTCGGCGGACGTGATGTCCGTCGATGCCGGGGTGAAAGTGAACCAGACACGATCCCGGGGTGAAATGCTCTGATTCCGGTCGGGTTC
>NZ_SMKJ01000062.1:0-26679 GCF_004348615.1 Micromonospora sp. KC207 | reverse complement strand
AGGTCGCGGTCAGCGCCCTGTTCGCCCGGTCCGGGGTGATCCGGGTCGACACGGTAGCCGAGCTGCTCGACGTCGGCGTGCTGCTGGCCCACCAGCCGCGGCCGGCCGGGCGGCGGGTCGCCGTGGTCGGCAACTCCTCGGCGCTGACCGGGCTGGCCGCCACCGCCTGCGCCGCGCAGGGTCTGACGGTGGCCGCCGGGTACCCGTCCGACACCGGGCCCCGGGCCGGGGCGGCCGAGCTCGCCGCAGCGCTGGCCGTGGCCGCCGCCGACGAGAACGTGGACGCTCTCGTCGCGGTCTTCGCTCCGCCGCTGCCCGGTCAGCTCACCGACACCGAGGCCGACTTCGCCGCCGCCCTGCCCGGCGTGCTCGACGCCGGCAAGCCGGTGGTGGCCACCTTCCTCGCCGGGCGCGCGCCGGCCGGGGTGCCGGCGTACCCGAGCGTGGAGGAGGCGGTGCGGGCCCTGGCCCGGGTCGCCAGGTACGCCGACTGGCTGCGCCGCCCGCCCGGCACGCCGCCCGAGCTGCCCCGCATCGACCCGGCCGCCGCCTCCGCCGCGCTGCGCGCCGACGGGGCCGACCCGGCCGGGCTGCTGCGCGCGTACGGGATCGACGTGCTGCCGTCGGTGCCCACGCGGTCGGCCGACGAGGCGGTGGCCGCCGCCGTGTCCCTCGGCTGCCCGGTGGCGCTGAAGGCCGCCGCCCCTGGGCTGCGGCACCGCCTCGACCTCGGCGCGGTCCGGCTCGACCTGGCCGACGCGGCGGCGGTGCGCCGGGCGTACGCGGAGATGTCGGCGGTCTTCGGCGCGGACGTCCTGGTCCAGGCGATGGTTCCGCCCGGCGTGCCGTGTGTGGTGGAGCTGGTGGAGGACCCGGCGTTCGGGCCGGTGGTCGGCTTCGGCCTCGGCGGCGTCGCCACCGAGCTGCTCGGAGATCGGGCCTGGCGGGCGGTGCCGCTGACCGACATCGACGCCAGCGAGCTGGTGGACGCGCCCCGGGCGGCGCCGCTGCTGCGCGGGCACCGGGGGGCCGTGCCGGTGGACCGCGCCGCCCTGGCCGAGCTGCTGCTGCGGGTGGGGCGGCTCGCCGACGAGCAACCCCGGGTGCGCTCGCTCACCCTCAACCCGGTGCTGGCCCGCCCGGACGGCATCTCGGTGCTGCACGCCACGGTCGGCGTCGGCGCGGCGGGCGCCCGCCCCGACACCGGTCCCCGCCGCCTGTGAGGGGGTGAGGAAGGGCCCCTTGTTGACGCATTCTGTATAGGAAGGGGCCCCTCCCAACACCTCGGGCGCCGGGCACGCGCCGCAGGCGGCTCAGGCCCGGCTGGAAATCTGCTGGACGGCCCAGGCGTTGCCGTCGGGATCGGTGAAGAAGACGAAGCCGACGTTGTCCAGCGGGTCCGGCACCGGGCGGGGATTCTGCCCGAGCACCTGGATCTCGCTCACCTCCACGCCCCGGGCGACCAGTTCCGCGCGGGCAGTGGGCAGGTCGGGCACGACCAGTTGGAGCCCCTTCAACGAGCCCGGGGGCATCTGCGGCACCGCACCGGTGCCGATCACGATCGAGCAGCCGGAGCCGGGGGGCGTGAGCTGCACGATCCGTACGTCGTCGCCGACGCGGGTGTCGTGGTCGACGACGAAGCCGAGCCGGTCGGCGTAGAAGGCCTTGGCCCGGTCCACGTCGCTGACCGGGACCACCACCACCTCGAGTGTCCAGTTCATGCCCCGAGCCTTCCGTACCCGTGCGACCTTTCCGAGCAGGCACGCGCCGCCCAGCGCCGCCGAGCGCCGCCGTCCGCCCCTGCCCGCGAGCGCCGCCGTCTGCGGGACCACCGGTCGCACGGCGCGGCGAAGGGTGGCCGGAGGCGGCGCCGCCTGGGAGGGTGGGTTCGCGCCTACGCCCGAAGGGCCCCGGCGAACCGCCGGAGCCCTTCGTTCCCGCGCGCCCGCTCAGCAGGCGTACGCCTCCAGTCGCTGCGCCCGCTCCGGAGCCCGCAGCTTGAGCAGCGTGACCTTCTCGATCTGCCGAATCCGCTCCCGGGACAGGCCGAACTCCCTGCCCACCTCGTCCAGGGTGCGCTGCCGGCCGTCGTCCAGGCCGAAGCGGAGCCGGATCACCGCCTGCTCCCGCTGGGACAGGGTGGCGAGCACGATCCGTACCTCGTTGCGCAGTTCACCGTCCATGGCGGTGGCACCGGGCTCGGCGGCCGGGTCCACGGCGGCGACGAAGTCGCCGAGGGCGCTCTCGCCGTCCTCGCCGACGGCCTGGTCGAGGCTGACCGGCTCCCGGTCGTACGAGATCAGTTCGATGACCTGGAACTCGGGGACGTCCATCGCCCGGGCGACCTCGGCCACGGTGGGCTCGCGGCCCAGCGTGACGGCCAGCTCGCGGCGGGCCCGGACCATTCGGTTGACCTGCTCGACCATGTGCACCGGGATGCGGATCGTGCGGGCCTGGTCGGCCATCGCCCGGGTGATCGCCTGCCGGATCCACCAGGTGGCGTACGTGGAGAACTTGAAGCCCTTGGTGTAGTCGAACTTCTCGACGGCCCGGATCAGGCCGAGGTTGCCCTCCTGGATCAGGTCGAGGAACGCCATCCCGCGGCCGGTGTACCGCTTGGCGATGCTGACCACGAGGCGCAGGTTGGCCTCCAGCAGGTGGTCCTTGGCGGTGCGGCCCTCGGCGACGATGATCTCCAGGTCGGCCCGTAGCACCGTCGAGACCGGCGTGCACGTCGCCAGCTTCTCCTCGGCGAACAGCCCGGCCTCGATCCGCTTGGCGAGCTCCACCTCCTGCTCGGCGGTGAGCAGCTTCGTGCGCCCGATGCCGTTGAGGTAGGCCCGGACCAGATCCGTGGAGACGCCGCGCTCGTCGGTGGCGTCCAGGTCGGTCAGGGTGTCGACGGCAGCCTCGGCGTCGATGGTGACGGCCGGGCCGATCTGGTTCTCGATCATCTGAAGGGCCATCTCTGTCTCTCCCCGTGTCCACGTCGGTGCCGCGTCGCCGGCCCAGTGGTGCCGGTGACACACACTCTGGCAAGCGAGACGTGAAACGGGAGTGAGGCGATCGGGGAACCGACAGCGGATAGGGGTGTCCGGACCCCTGGCCTTGCCGGGCCCGGCTACCGTGCCGGCAGTCGGCCGTTCGGCCGAATCACCAGGTCGGACGCTGCGGCCGATCTTCGAGAGGGTGGAGTCTTCGTGGTCTTCAAGCGGCTCATGCAGGCGATGGGTGTGGGTGGCCCGTCGGTGGAGACGGTGCTGAGCAATCCGAACTGCCGTCCGGGCGGTCAGTTGGAGGGCGTCGTCCACGTGGCGGGCGGCGAGCACCCGGTGGACATCGAGTACGTCGCGCTGGGCCTGGTCACCCGGATCGAGGTGGAGAGCGGCGACAGCGACTACGAGACCACCCAGGAGTTCCACCGCCGGCAGGTCACGGGGGCGTTCCGGCTGGAGCCGGGGCAGCGGTACGACGTCCCGTTCCGCTTCGACGTGCCCTGGGAGACTCCGCTCACCGAGTTGTACGGGCAGCACCTGCACGGGATGACGATGGGGCTGCGTACCGAGCTGGAGGTGGCGCGGGCCGTCGACAAGGGCGACCTGGACGCGGTGGCGGTCCACCCGCTGCCGGCCCAGGAGGCGCTGCTGGAGGCGCTGCTGCGGCTGGGCTTCCGGTTCGCCCGTGCCGACGTCGAGCGGGGCCACATCTACGGGGTACGGCAGCATCTGCCGTTCTACCAGGAGATCGAGTTCTACTCGGCCCCCCAGTACGCCCGCGCGATCAACCAGCTGGAGGTCACCTTCGTCACCGACCCGCAGCAGGTGCAGGTGGTGCTGGAGATCGACAAGCGGGGCGGTGTCCTCACCGAGGGCCGGGACGCCTTCGGCCGCTTCACCGTCGACCACGCCACGGCGCACAACACCGACTGGGCCGCCCAACTCGACGCCTGGCTCCGCCAGTCCGTCCAACGCCGCGGCCTGTTTTTCTGACCCACCCCGTGACCTCTCCGGTGATCAAGAGGCTTGCGTCAGGATCCGGACCCCGGCTGACGCAAACCTCTTGTTCAACAAGGTGGGGGTGGGTCAGAGGTCCAGAAGGAGGGTGCGAGGGCCCACGTTGACGCTCTCGACCAGCATGTGGGCGCGGAAGCGGCCCGTCTGCACCGGGGCGCCACGGTCACGCAGGGTCGTCACGACCGCCGTGACCAGGGGCTCTGCCACCTCGGCGGGGGCGGCGGCGGTCCAGCTCGGCCGCCGGCCCCGGCGGGCGTCGCCGTAGAGGGTGAACTGGCTGACCACCAGGATGCCCGCGCCGCTGTCCGCCGCGCTGCGCTCGTCGTCCAGGATGCGCAGTTCGTGGATCTTGCGGGCCATGGTGCGCGCGGTCTCCTGGGTGTCGGTGTGGGTCACCCCGAGCAGCACCAGCAACCCGTCGGTCACCGCGCCGACGACCTCCCCGTCGACCGTGACGCTGGCCCGGCCGACGGTCTGCACGACCGCCCGCATCAGCCCAGCGCCCGCGTCGGCCCCAGCGCCCCCATCAGGCGGTCACCGGCTCGATGATGCCGCGCTCCACCAGGTGGGCCACGATCGGGCCGGCCGCCTCCGCCAGCTCCTGCGGCGTCACGTCGTGCGCGACGGCGAGCAGGGCGAGCTGATCGCGCAGCGGCAGCCGGCCGTCCGCGCCGCCGACCAGGGCCAGCACCAGCGGGTCGATCTCCTCGGTCCAGCGCAGCCCGTGTGGCATCGCGAGGACCTGCCGGTCCACCGCCCATCCCTCGTCGCTCATGGTGGCCTCCTGCCGGAGCTGGAGCCCCTCGGCGGCCCGGTAGCGCGCGGCGAGCAGCCCCTCGGTGTCGCGTACCCGAAGCCAGTCCTGGCGGTCGAACCAGGCGGCGATCTTCTCGCCCAGCGGAGGCTCCACCCGCTGCCGCAGGTCCTCCACCCGCACCACCGGGTCGGCGTGGCCGGCGCGGCGCAGCGAGACGATGCCGAAGCCGACCGCCTCCACCTTGTGCGCGTCGAACCAGTCGAGCCAGGCCGCCATCCGGTGCGGGTCGGCCGCCTCGCCGACGTCGGTCAGCCACAGGTTGACGTACGCCATCGGGTCGGCGACCTCGCGCTGGATCACCCAGGCGTCCAGGCCGGTGCCGGCGAACCATCCGGCCACCCGGTCGCCCCAGTCCTCCCCGGCGACGTGCACCCAGTTCGCCAGGTACTGCATGGTGCCGCCCTCGGTGAGCAGCCCCGGGGCAGCGGCGGCCAGCTCGGCGCCGATCGCGTCGCCGACCCGGCCCGAGTCCCGGTACACGTGGGTGGTGGTGCCCGGGCCCACCACGAACGGCGGGTTGCTGACCACCAGGTCGAACTGGCGCCCGGCGACCGGGGCGACCATGTCCCCGCACAGCAACTCCCAGTCTTGGCCGTTGAGCGCGGCGGTGGTGGCGGCGAAGCGCAGCGCCCGTTGCGAGACGTCGGTGGCGGTGACCCGGCGGGCGTGGGTGGACAGGTGCAGCGCCTGCACGCCGGAGCCGGTGCCGAGGTCGAGCGCGCTCTCCACCGGCCGGCGCACGGTCGCCCCGATCAGCGTCTGGGTCGCCCCGCCGATGCCGAGCACGTGCTCGGAGCGCAGCGGCCGGCCCGGCCGGGAGCTGGCCGGCAGGTCGGCCAGCACCCACCAGTCGTCGGCGTACGGCTCCAGGTCGACGCCCGCGCGCAGCCCCTCGCCGTGCCGCTCGACCAGGCCCCCGGCCAGCGCCTCGGCCACGGTCAGCGGGGCGAGCGCGGCGGCCACCGCGGCCTCCAGCTCGGTCTGGTCGCAGATGAAGACCCGGATGAGGGTGGCGAGCGGATCGCGGTCGCCGGTGGCGCGCAGGGCGGCCCGGAAGTCGTTGCGGGCGATCCCGCCGGTGGCCTGCGGGCCGAGCCGGTCGGCGATGCCGTTCGACGTGTACGCGGCGCGGGACAGCGCCGTCCGGAGCGCCTCGACGCCGGCGGGGGAGAGCAGCATGTCGTGTTCGTCCACGTCGCCATCCTGCCCTCTGCCGTGGCGGACGGCGTCACCGCCGCCCCGAAATCCACCGCCGGGCGGGCCGGCGGGCAACCACCGCCGGGGAGTCGGCGTCGGCTCCGGGCGGCGGGGCGGGCAGGATGGACGGCATGACGCTTTCGCTGCCCATCGACCCCGAGGCCAACCGGCTGCTGGAGCGCAGCCCGCTGGCCCTGCTGCTGGGGATGACGCTCGACCAGCAGGTCCCGATGGAGAAGGCGTTCTCCTCCCCGTACGTGCTGGCGCAGCGCCTCGGGCACGAGCCGGATGCCCGCGAACTGGCCGGGTACGACCCGGACGCGCTGGTGGCGGTCTTCGCCGAGCCACCGGCTCTGCACCGGTTTCCGAAGGCGATGGCGGGCCGGGCGCAGGAGGTGTGCCGGGTGCTGGTCGACCGGTACGACGGCGACGCCGCCCGGCTCTGGGCCGACGTCGCCGACGGGCGGGAGCTGCTGCGCCGGATCACCGAGTTGCCCGGTTTCGGCCGACAGAAGGCGCAGATCCTCGTGGCGCTGCTCGGCAAGCGGTACGGGGTGACCCCGGATGGCTGGCGGGAGGCGGCCGGCGACTACGGCGACGCCGACGCGTACCGGTCGGTGGCCGACGTGACCGACCCGGGCTCGCTGCGCCGGGTACGCGAGCACAAGCAGCGGTTGAAGGCGGAGGCGAAGGCCGCGAAGGGCTGACGCGCCCCACGCCCGGTGGCCTCGCCGAGGCGTCAGGCGGCGTCGAGGATCGTCAGGCGGTGCCGGGATCGTCAGGCGGCGGTGGGCCGGGAGAGCGCGGCGAGGGCGCGCCGGACGTCGGCGAGGGAGACGGTCGCCGAGTCGTCCAGCTCGGCCAGGCCGGCCTCGATCCACTGCCGCATCAGCGTGGTCACCCCGATGCCGCGGGCGTCGGCGGCGGCCCGCACCCGCTCGTACGTGTCAAGCGGCAGCCGCACCGAGCGGCTGACCATCGGCACGTCGGTGTCGGGGGTGGGCAGCTCCGCGGGCGCGCTGGCGTCGATCAGCTCGGCGAGCCGGTCGTCGCCGCCGTGGAACTGCTTGGTCGCGTCGTTACGGTTCATCGCCACGCCTCCCTATCGGCGGAATCTGCGGACGGCCTCGTCGTAGCGCTTGGCCTCGGCGTCGGTCAGCTCCCGGGCGGAGAGCACGTCCCAGTCGTTGTCGGTGCCGTCTGCCTCGGCGAGCAGCACGGCCAGCCGCCTGCCGTGGCGCGCGGCGGCGTAGACGACCATCACGTCGTCGCCCAGGTGCCGGATGACCCGCCGCGGGCTGTGCAGGGCCTCCCACACCTCGCCGGGCGTGACGTCGTAGACCCGCAGGTTGGCCAACGCCTCGTCGGTGAAGCTGAACCGGCTGCCCACGAGCGGAGCGTACCACGGCCGTAACACGGAACCGGAAGGAGTTGATTCTCGTTGACCAACGCCCCGAGGTGACAGGATGGGGGCAATCCCTCTTGGAGGTCCGTGGTGAAACGTCAGGCGTACCAACCGATCCTGATCACCGACGCGGCCCGTAGCCAGGACGACCAGCTCACCAGCCGGCAGCGTCGCTACGTCGTGATGATGGGCGTCCGGGTGGCCTGCGTGATCGTCGGCGCGATCCTGGTCGGCGCGCAGGCACCTCTGCTCTGGCTCTGGCTGCCGCTGTGCGGCCTCGGGATGGTGCTCATCCCGTGGCTGGCGGTGCTGCTGGCCAACGACCGGCCACCGAAGGAGAAGCACCGGCTGGCCAACCGATTCCAGCCCCGGCACACCGACGCGACCCCGCCGATGAGCCTGGCCGCCGAGGAGCGCCCGCACAAGATCATCGACGCCGAGCCCTGACCCGGCGACCGCGCCGCCGGGAGGCCGACCCCAGCCCGGGGCGGCCTCCCGGCGCGTCCGGGGAGGGCGACCGATCCGACCCGGAGCCGGCCCGGGCTGGCGGCCGAGCCGGGCTGAGGGCCGCTACGGTCCGGGCCGGGGCGGTCCGGTCAGCCCGTCGGGCGCGCGCCGATCGTCGACACGGCCAGCGCGCCCAGGTCGCCGGCCTGGTCCAGCGCTGTCCGGGGCCCGGCCCCGCCCAGCCAGGCCGACAGCAGCCCGGCGGCGAAGGCGTCCCCGGCCCCGGTGACGTCGGCCACGGCCACCCGCCGCGACGGGGCCACGCTGATCGTCGCCGTCCGGTCCGCCCACACCGCCCCGGCCGCACCCCGCTTCACCACCACCCGCCGGGCCGTGGCTGTCAACACCCGGGCCTGCGCCGCCGGGTCCAGCCCGCCGGCCAGCACGGCCGCCTCGTCGGCGTTGACCAGGAGCAGGTCGACGTCGCGTACCCAGGCCAGGAAGGCCGCCGCGCCGACCCGCCGCAGCGGCGCAGCGGACGCAGCGTCGACGCTGGTGGTGAGCCCGCGCTCGCGCGCCGCGGCCAGCGCGCGAAGCCCGGCGCCGCGCGACCCGGCGTCCAACAGGGGGTACCCGGACAGGTGCAGGTGCCGTGCGTCGGGCACCTGCGCCAGGGCCGCGTCGACGTGCCCGGCGGCCAGCCACAGGTTTGCCCCCCGCTCGGTCACCATCGTGCGCTCGCCCTCGCCGGTGAGCACGATCACCGTGCCCGTGGCCCGGCCGGGGTGCCGCTCGACCGCGCAGTCCACGCCGGCACGCTGCAGCTCGGCGACCCGGTCGCGTCCCGCGTCGTCGTCGCCGACGGCACCGACCATGGTCACGGCGACGCCCTGGGCGGCGAGCCAGGCGGCGGTGTTGGCCGCCTGCCCGCCGCCGCTGACCCGGATCGTGGCCGGAGTGTCGGAGCCGGTGGCGAGCGGCCCGCCGAGCACCGCGACCACGTCGGTGATCAGGTCACCGACGACGACGATCCGACCCGGAGCGGTCATGCGGCGGCGCGGCGCGCGGCGGCGACCGCGATCCGGGCGGCGAGGTCGGCGTTGCGCAGGATGATCCGCACGTTCACCGCGAGGCTCGCGCCCTGCGTCGCGGCGTGGAAGTGCGCGAGCAGGTACGGCGTCACGGCCTTGCCGGTCACCCCGTCGCGCTCCATCAGGGCGAGGCCCTCGGCGAGGGTCCGGTCGTGCAGGGCCGGGTCGAGCTGCTCGTCGGCCGGCAGCGGGTTGGCCACGACCAGCCCCCCGCCGTGCACCCCGTGGGCGTCCCGCGCGGCCAGCACGTCGGCGGCCTGCTCGGGTGAGTCGACCGACCAGTCCAAATCGAAGCCGGCGTCGGTGAGGTAGAAGCCGGGGAGCCGCCGGGTGCGGTAGCCGACCACGGCCACGCCGAGGGTCTCCAGCCGCTCCAGGGTGGCCCCGACGTCGAGGATCGACTTGATCCCGGCGCAGACCACGGCGATCGGCGTGCGGGCCAGGGTGCCCAGGTCTGCCGACTCGTCGAAGGTCGTCGCGGCCTGCCGGTGCACCCCGCCCAGCCCGCCGGTGGCGAAGACCCCGATCCCGGCGGCGGCGGCCACCGCGCTGGTGGCGGCGACCGTGGTGGCCCCGTCCGCGCCGGCCGCGGCGGCGACCGCGAGGTCGCGCACCGAGAGCTTGCTCACCCCGTCGACGGTGGCGAGCCGGGTCAGCTCCGCGTCGTCGAGCCCGACCACGAGCCGGCCGCCGACCATGCCGATGGTCGCCGGGACCGCCCCGGCGGCGCGGACGGCCTGCTCGATCTCGCGGGCCACCCGCAGGTTGTCGGGCCGGGGAAGGCCGTGCGAGACGATGGTGCTCTCCAGGGCGACGACCGGACGCCGGTCGCGCAGGGCGGCGCCCACCTCGGCGCCGAGGTGGATGTCAAAGCTGTTCACGTCCGTTACGGTACGGGCCGGGAAGGGGTGGCCTGCGGTGGACCCGGCCAGTCAGACCTGACAGACTGGAAAGTTGGAGGTGCAGAAGTGAGCACACAGGTTCTCGAACGTCCGGACCTGAAGGACGCCGACACCGGTCCCGAGATGTTCCACTACGTCCGCAAGGACAAGATCGCGGAGAGTGCCGTGATGGGCACCTTCGTCGTCGCGCTCTGCGGGGAGAAGTTTCCGGTGACCAAGGCCGCCAAGCCGGGCTCGCCGGTCTGCCCGAAGTGCAAGGAGATCTACGACTCCTGGGGCGAGTGACCAGGGGCGGGTGTTCCGGCCGCCCACGTAGCCTTCGGCGGTGACCACCTCCACCGCCCTGCTCTTCGCCGACCTGACCGGGGTGGCCGTCTTCGCCGCCTCCGGTGCCTCCGCGGCGGTGGCCAAGCGGCTCGACCTGTTCGGCGTCGTCTTCGTCGGTTTCGTCGCCGCGCTCGGTGGCGGGATCCTGCGCGACCTGGTGATCGACGAGGTACCCCCGCTGGCCTTCGCCGACTGGCGGTACGCCGCCACCGCCGCGCTCACCGCCGCCGCCACCTTCTGGCTGCACCCCCGGCTCGCCCGGCTGCGCACCACCGTGCTGGTGCTCGACGCCGCCGGTCTCGGGCTGTTCACCGTCACCGGCACTCTCAAGGCCCTCGACGCCCAGGTGCCGGCGGTCGGCGCGTGCGTCGTCGGGATGCTCACCGCCATCGGCGGCGGCCTCGGCCGGGACCTGCTCACCGGCGAGATCCCCGTGGTGCTGCGCCGGGAGATCTACGCGGTGGCGGCTCTCGCCGGGTCGGCCGCCGTGGCGCTGCTCGACGCGCTCGGGCGTGCCGACGCCGCCGGACTGACCGCCGCCGCGGTACTGGTCTTCGCGCTGCGCCTGGTGTCGCTGCGGCGGCGCTGGTCCGCCCCGGTGGCCACGCTCCGTCCGCCTCGCACCGGCGCACGGGGGCCCGGATCCTGACCCGTGGTGAGGCGACCGTCGCCGACGGTGTCCGTGGCCGCTGGTGCCGATGTGACCAGCGTGGCGTCGCCTGGGCCCGCCGGCCCGCGCTGGTTATGCTGATCCGGCCTTCGCGGCACCCGATGCGCGAGGGCGTTTTCATGGGCGGCGGCACCCGTGGCCCTCGACCGGGGCCCGCCGTCGCGCGGTCGGAGAGGAGCCTGACGCGTGGCAGCCCGGACGCCGGCGCTCGAGACGTTCCCACCACTGCGCGCCTGGCAGCGCAAGGCGCTGGTGGAGTACCTGCGACGACGCACCGAGGACTTCACGGCGGTCGCCACCCCCGGGGCCGGCAAGACCACCTTCGCCCTGCGGATCGCCGCCGAACTGCTCGCCGACGGCACCGTCGAGGCGGTCACCGTGGTCGCCCCCACCGAGCACCTGAAGACCCAGTGGGCGCAGTCGGCGGCCCGGGTCGGCATCCAGCTCGACGCGGCGTTCCGCAACGCCGACCTGCACTCCTCCGCCGACTTCCACGGCGCGGTGGTCACGTACGCGCAGGTGGGGATGGCACCCCAGGTGCACCGGCGGCGCACCATGACCCGGCGCACCCTGGTCGTCCTCGACGAGATCCACCACGCCGGCGACTCCCGCACCTGGGGCGACGGGGTGAAGGCGGCGTTCGAGCCCGCCGTGCGCCGGCTGATGCTCACCGGCACCCCCTTCCGCTCCGACGACAACCCGATCCCGTTCGTCACCTACGAGCGTGGCGGCGACGGCCTGCTGCGTTCCCGCGCCGACGCCGTGTACGGCTACGCCGACGCGCTGCGCGACAACGTGGTCCGGCCGGTGCTCTTCCTGGCGTACTCGGGACAGACCCGATGGCGGACGAACGCCGGGGACGAGCTGGCCGCCCGGCTGGGCGAGCCGATGACGCAGGACCTGGTCGCCCAGGCGTGGCGTACCGCGCTCGACCCGGCCGGTGACTGGATGCCGCAGGTGCTGCGGGCCGCCGACTCCCGGTTGACCGTGCTGCGCAACGCCGGGATGCCCGACGCCGGCGGGCTGATCATCGCCAGCGACCAGCAGACCGCCCGCTCGTACGCGAAGCTGATCGAGCGGTTGACGGGCGAGAAGGCCGCGGTGGTCCTCTCCGACGACCAGGGCGCGTCCGCCCGGATCGCGACGTTCGCGGCGTCCGAGCAGCGCTGGCTGGTGGCGGTCCGGATGGTCTCCGAGGGCGTCGACATCCCCCGCCTGGCGGTCGGCGTCTACGCGACGAGCGCCAGCACCCCGCTCTACTTCGCCCAGGCCATCGGCCGGTTCGTCCGGGCCCGCCGCCCGGGGGAAACCGCATCGGTCTTCCTGCCCAGCGTGCCGCACCTGCTCGGGCTGGCCAGCGAGATGGAGGCCGAGCGGGACCACGTGCTCGGCAAGCCGAAGGACCGCGAGGGTTTCGACGACGACCTGCTGGAGCGCGCCCAGCGCGGCGACCAGGCCAGCGGGGAGCTGGAGAAGCGTTTCGCCGCCCTGTCCGCCACGGCCGAGCTGGACCAGGTGATCTTCGACGGTGCCTCCTTCGGCACCGCCGCCCAGGCCGGCACCCCGGAGGAGGAGGAGTACCTGGGCCTGCCCGGGCTGCTCACCGCCGACCAGGTCTCCCTGCTGCTCACCAAGCGGCAGGCCGAGCAGTTGGCGGCCCAGCGCCGCCGGGCCACCGAGCGGGCCGCTGAGCCGGCCCCTGCCGCCACGGCGGCCCCACCCCAACCCATGAGCGCCGCCCAGCGCCGGGTGGCGCTACGGCGGCAGCTGAACGCCCTGGTGGCGGCGCGGCACCACCGGACGGGCCTCCCGCACGGCAAGATCCACGCAGAGTTGCGTCGCCTCTGCGGCGGCCCGCCCAGCGCCCAGGCCACCATCGAGCAGCTCGAGGAGCGCATCGCCACGGTCCAGACTCTCTGACCGCCGGCGGCGAAACGGGGCGTTACATGGAAAAGTCGGCCGGAGGGGGCCCTTTGGGCACCTCCGGCCGACTTGGGTCGGTCTGGGGTTTCTTGCGGTCAGTTCGCCATCAGATCGGCGCCACGCCAGCTGAACTCGGGGTCCGTCGCGTACCGCACGGTGATCTTCACGAGATCCTCCGCGTACTTGTTCGCGTGGTGCCCACAGAACACCAACTCGCTTCCGCCCGCCAGAGTGATACGGAGCTTGCCGGCAGCGTTGCAGCGGTCGCACCGTTCATCGGCGGCTGGGGGAGCCACCGTCTCGGGCGGCGGCGTGAGGGTCGGGGTCATCGCCTTCCTCCTCTGGTCGTCACCGATGAACAATCTCCTCGGTCGTTGCTCACCTATCGTGCAACACCCGATGAGGGCCTTGCCTTCCCTGTGTGCCCGCGGGGGACCGAAGTCACACCTGGCAGCAACAGTGTGCCGTGCACCAAGGGTGCCACGTCAACGATCACAATCGTGCAACCGACCGATCGCCATCGGGTGTTGTACGGCTGGTGATCAAAGCGACACAAGCAGTTGACGAATCCGGGTCAGTCCAGGTAGTCACGGAGAACCTGTGAGCGCGACGGGTGGCGCAGCTTCGACATCGTCTTGGACTCGATCTGCCGAATCCGCTCCCGGGTCACGCCGTAGACCTGGCCGATCTCGTCCAGCGTACGCGGCTGGCCGTCGGTGAGGCCGAAGCGGAGCCGGACCACGCCCGCCTCGCGCTCGGAGAGCGTCTGCAGCACCTGCTGGAGCTGGTCCTGCAACAAGGAGAAGGAGACGGCGTCGACCGCGACGACGGCCTCCGAGTCCTCGATGAAGTCACCGAGCTGGCTGTCGCCCTCGTCGCCGATGGTCTGGTCGAGCGAGATGGGCTCCCGGGCGTACTGCTGGATTTCCAGCACCTTCTCGGGTGTGATGTCCATCTCCTTGGCCAACTCCTCCGGAGTGGGCTCGCGGCCCAGGTCCTGGAGCAGCTCGCGCTGGATCCGGCCGAGCTTGTTGATCACCTCGACCATGTGCACCGGGATGCGGATCGTGCGGGCCTGGTCGGCCATCGCCCGGGTGATCGCCTGCCGGATCCACCAGGTGGCGTACGTGGAGAACTTGTAGCCCTTGGTGTAGTCGAACTTCTCGACGGCCCGGATCAGGCCGAGGTTGCCCTCCTGGATCAGGTCGAGGAACGCCATCCCGCGGCCCGTGTAGCGCTTGGCCAGCGACACCACCAGCCGGAGGTTGGCCTCCAAAAGGTGGTTCTTCGCCCGCTCGCCGTCGCGGGAGATCCAGCCGAGGTCGCGGACCATCTCGCGGACCAGCTTCTCCTCGCCCTCCTCGGCGGCACGCAGCCGCTCGGCGGCGTAGAGGCCCGCCTCGATCCGCTTGGCGAGCTCCACCTCCTGCTCCGCGTTGAGCAGGGGCACCTTGCCGATCTGCTTGAGGTACGCCCGGACCGAGTCCGCGGAGGCGGTCAGCTCGGCGTCGCGGCGCGCCTGCTTGAGCGCCTCGGACTCCTCGTCGTCCCACTCGAAGTCGTTGTCGGTGGCGGAGCTGGCGGCGTCGGCCGCGGCGGCCTGGGCCAGCTCGACCGGCTCCTCGACCACCACGTCCTCGATCTCGGCGGCGAGCTCCTCCGGGTCGATGTCGCCCTCGGCGCCCTCACCCTTCGGCTTGCCGGCGGCGGCCTTGGCGGGCTTGCCCGCTGCGGCGGCCACCGTCGCCTTGGCGGCCCGGGCGGGCCGCGCGACCTTCGCCGGCACGGCGGCCTTGGCGGCCGCCTCGGTCGTGGCCTTACGTGCGGCGACCTTCCGCGGGGCCGACTCGGGGGCGTCGTCGGCGGCGGGCGCCTGCTTCGGGGCGGGCGCGGCCACCTTCTTGGTGGTCTTGGCGGTGGTGGCCCGGGACGCGGGGGTGGCGGACCGGGCGGCGGCGACCCGGCGGCGAGGGCTGGCCGAGCCGTCGACGACCACGGTCACCCCCGCTTCCGCGAGCGCACGCAGGATCTTCTTGGCCTGGGCCGGAGTCACCTCGGCGGACTCGACGGTGCGCGCGAGCTGGGCCGACGTGAGCTGGCCGCCGGCGCTCTGCGCGTGGGCGATCAGGGTGTCGGTGAGCGAGCGAACGTCGGCGCCGGTTTGGCGGGGTTCTGTCACGAATGACCTTCCGGAGGCGAAGAGCGAGCACGGCCGGGTTGCCCGACGCAGCGCGGAGCACGGTGCCGGACGATGTGGTTGAGGGACCCCCGTGTCCCGGGCCGGCCGGTCGCTGGCGGTCCGTGGCGCGTGGGCAGGGTGAATTGTAACGCCGTCTGCCGCGATCATCCTGCGCCGCACGGCGGACCGACTGCCGGGGTCGACGATCCGACGCAGATGTGGACTTTGTAAGGATGATACTCGCGCGCGACCCGGACGGGCCCAGTCGTGCGGGAAGGGGACAAACCATGGATCGCTCGGTGCCGCCACCTGGGGAGCTGCTGGAGATTGCCGTCGATGTCGCCCGGGTCGCGGCGGCGACCGCGCACCGGATGTGGGCCGAGGGCGTGTCGGTGGCCGACACCAAGTCCACCGTCACCGACGTGGTCACCGCCGCCGACCGGGCCGTCGAGCGGCAGGTGGTCGACGCGCTGCGCCGCCTGCGCCCCCACGACGCGGTCCTCGGCGAGGAGTACGGCGCGGGCGAGGCCGCCCCGGCGGCTACGGCGGCCCGGGTGCGCTGGATCGTCGACCCGATCGACGGGACGGTCAACTACCTCTACGGGCTGCCGTACTGCGCGGTGTCGCTGGCCGCCGAGGTCGACGGCGAGGTGGTCGCGGGCGTGGTGCGCAACGTGTTCACCGGCGACGAGTGGACGGCGACCGTCGGCGGCGGGGCGCACCGGGGTGGGCAGCGGCTGCGCTGCTCCGCCGAGAGCGACCTCGGGCAGGCGCTGGTCGCCACCGGCTTCGGCTACGACCCCGCCCGCCGGGCCCACCAGGCCCGGGTGCTCGCCGGACTGATCGGCCACGTGCGCGACGTCCGCCGGCAGGGTGCCGCCTCGGTGGACCTCTGTCTGGCCGCCGAGGGGCGGCTGGACGCGTACTACGAGAAGGGCCTGAACCTCTGGGACCACGCGGCCGGCGCGCTGGTCGGCACCGAAGCCGGGCTGCTGGTCGCCGGGCTCGGCGGGCGCCCGGCGGGCCCGGACCTGATGATCGCCGCCCCGCCGGCGCTGTTCGCGTCGCTGCACGACCGGCTGGCCGACCTGGACGCCTCGGGCGGCCCCTGACCGCGCCGGGGCGGCCAGGTCCGGCCAGCGGGTCACTTGTCGACGGGCATCGGGCAGGTGCCGGCCGGCGCGACCGGGGCACCCAGGTCACCCAGTGACTGGTTGACCTCCGTGGTGGTGGCGAGCTGGGCGAAGTTGTTGCCGAGAATCACGTCGACCGTGTCGTCCTTGCGCTTGATGTCGAACTGCGGCTCGGCGTTGTTGAGGAAGTACGCCCGCAGCAGGTGGGCGGAGCCGACTCCCTTCGGGCCGTACCGCAGGACGGCGACGCCGTCGAGTTGCTGCTTGGCGTTGCCCTCCTTCTTTACCTGGAACTTGCGGTTGCGGAAGTCGTCCGCGACCTTGCTGGCGAGGCCCACCTCGTCGGTGGCGTTGTAGACGTTGATTTTCACGTCCTTGTTCTCGTGCAGGGCCACGTCCGCCAGCGGCGCGCCCTCGGGGCAGCCGCCGGCCACGCCGCCCTTGCCCTGGGTGTCGCGGACCAGCGCCACGACCACGAAGACCAGGGCGACGACCGCCAGCAGACCGACGACAACGAGTGCTCGCACTCGCGCAAAGCTCATCTGGGCGCTCCCCGGGCGGTGATTGAATGGCGGCGGTCGGAGGCGGTGGGCCGCCCCGCCGGCCGTCGAGTACGCCGCTGAGGCTAACGGTTGTCCGGCGGTCGCGTGGAAACAGTCCGACATGCCGGCGCGCCAACCGGGAAGCGGGTACTACTACCCCTATCTTCGTGTCGCCTGAGTCACATTGGGAACAACTTCGAGGCCTGGGGCGTACATCTGAGCCGCGAGGGCGGTATACATGCCTCGCCCAAGAGGGGGGTAAGGTACCGCGCTCGCTGGGGGGAGTTTCTCTGGCGGCCCGGTTCGGCCGGTGGCCGGGTCGGGTGACCGACGGAAGTTGGTGGCCGGCAGTGGAACTGAAACAGCGCCTTCCGGCGTTACAACCGGGAGCGACCATATCGATATGGGAGAGTGAAACCGATGGCCACCGACTACGACGCCCCGCGTCGCGACGAGGTCGACCTCGGCGAGGACAGCCTGGAAGAGCTCAAGGCCCGGCGGGTCGACTCACAGTCGGGTGCCGTGGACGTCGACGAGGCCGAGGTGGCCGAGAGCTTCGAGCTCCCTGGTGCTGACCTGGCCGACGAGGAGCTCACGGTGAAGGTGCTACCGATGCAGCAGGACGAGTTCCGATGCGCCCGCTGCTTCCTGGTCCACCACCGCAGCCAACTGGCGGTCGAACGCAACGGCGAGCTGATCTGCCGCGAGTGCGTCTGACCACCCCGACACCGGCGGCGGCCTCGTCGACGAGGCCGCCGCTGTGGGAGCTGGCGACCCGGCCACGTCCGCGCCCGCCGGTGCGCCACCGGCCTACTGCGGTGCCGTGCGCCGGTGGTGGGTAACTGCTTGACTCATGAGGGCAGTTACGCCGACGCACCCGGGAGGTCGACGCATGGTCGAGCGCAGCGACGACGGCGGGCGCCCCGCCACCGACGGCACCGGCGCGGGGGAGGAACTGGGCGCGACGCTGGCCGCGCTCACCGCCGACGACATCGAGCCGGCCCGCCGACGGCAGCTACTGACCCGGCTGGTCGGCCAGGTCCGCGGCCGAGGGCTCGCCGACCTGTTCAAGCCGAGGGCCGCCGTGCGCTGGATGACCGACGCGGTCGCCGACGTCGCCCCGCACGTGCCGATCCGGGACCTGGCCACCCTGCGCCGGCACTTTCCCGGCCTGGACGGCGAGGCCCTCGCCGACCGGCTGATCCGCAACGCTGCCCGGACGACGGCCGCGATCGGCGCGGCCGGCGGCGGAGTCGCGGCCGTCGAGTGGGCCGTCGCGCCGACGCTGCTCTCCGCGCCGGTGCTGCTGGCCGCCGAGACGGTCGCCGTGATCGCCGTCGAGCTGAAGCTGATCGGTGAGCTGCACGAGGTGTACGGTGCCCCGCTGCCCACCGCCGGCACCCAGCGCACGGTGGCCGTGGTGCAGTCCTGGGCCAGCCAGCGGGGGATCAACCCGATGATGCCCGGGGTGGGCGTCGGCGCGGTGCTCGGCACGGCGGCCCGCAAGGAGCTGCGGGACACCCTGCTCAAGCGCTTCGGCCGCAACCTGACCACGCTCGGCCCGTTTCTCACCGGGGCGGCGGTGGCCAGCTACCTCAACCGGCGGGCCACCCGGGCTCTCGGCGACCAGCTCCGCAAGGACCTCGCCCGGCAGCGGCGCGAGCTGCCCGGCCCGCCGCCCGACCTGCCCTGACGTCGCGGGCGCGTCAGTGGGCGTCGCGGGCGGCGAGCAGCGCCGCGGCGAGCCGCACCGGGTCGCGGGTGCTCACCACCCAGAACGGGGTGGGGTCGGCCGGGTCGTCGAGCACCACCTGCACCGCCCCGGCGATCCACGGGCGCTGCACCACGAAGGCGAGCGGGTCCGCCCCGACGCCGAGCACCTCGCGCCGGCCGGCGGCGTCCAGCGCGACGGCGTCGGCCACGAACCGTAGAGGCAGCCGGGCATCGTCCACCCGCAGCTCACCGTCGGCCACGGCGATGCGGATGCGGCCCAGCCACCACAGGGTGGCCACGGTCGCCGGCAGCAGCACCGCGAACGGCAGCCAGGAACGCAGGCCGCCCGCGCCCAGCCACAGCTCCAGGGCGAGGAAGCCGCCGAGGGCCGGCCCGGCCAGCCAGAGCCACCACGGCAGGCTGAGCCGCTCCGCGTACCCGATTGCGGGGGTGGTGGCGGGCGTCGGGGAGGGCGATCGACTCACTCCTGCCAGGGTACGGCGCGCGACGGCCGGTCGACCCGGCAGGATGGCAGGGTCATCCCGAGAAACGGACGGAAGAGGGAGACCGTGACCGACGACGTACCCGTGCCCGTGCGGCGGCTCGACCCGGAGCTGCCGCTGCCGGCGTACTCCCATCCCGGTGACGCCGGGGCGGACCTGGTGGCCGCCGCGGACGTGGAGCTGCCCCCCGGTGGCCGGGCCCTGGTCCCGACCGGCCTGGCGATCGCCCTCCCGGAGGGGTACGTGGGCCTGGTGCACCCCCGGTCGGGCCTGGCGGCCAGGCTCGGCGTGACGGTGCTCAACGCGCCCGGTACGGTCGACGCCGGCTACCGGGGTGAGATCCTGGTCAACCTGATCAATCATGATCGGGAGACACCGGCGAAGATCGCCCGTGGCGATCGGATCGCGCAACTCGTTGTCCAGCGGGTGGAGCGGGCCGATTTCCGGCCGGTGACCGAGCTGCCGCCGTCGCGGCGGGGCGCCGGCGGGCACGGTTCGACCGGCGGGCACGCGGGGCTCGTCCCGCCGCCGGCGGGCCGGGCCGGCGGGCAGCCGGAAGAGGTGGCAGGGTGAGTGCGAACAGCGGAGGGTGGGCGCAGTGATCTTCTCCCGAAAGCGGGCCGGTGGCGGTCGGCACGCCCGTGACGAGCGGGCTGCCGAGGTCGTCGACGGTCGCGAGGCCGAGGGCCAGGCCCCGGCGCGCGGCCCGTACGACGTCTCCGAGGCCCCGGCCGGGGTGCAGCGGCTCGACCTGGGCAGCCTCCACATCCCGGCGGTGGCCGACGTGGAGGTTCGGGTGCAGGCCGACCCGCAGGGCGTGATCCAGCAGGTCGTCCTGGTGCACGGGCAGAGCGCGTTGCAGCTCGGCGTCTTCGCCGCGCCCCGCTCCGAGGGCATCTGGGACGAGGTGCGCGAGGAGATTCGGCAGTCGCTGTTCAACGACGGCGCGGCGGCCCAGGAGGCGCAGGGGGAGTACGGCCCGGAGCTGCACGCCCGGGTGCGCACCCCGGACGGGCTGACCGACCTGCGGTTCGTCGGGATCGACGGGCCCCGCTGGATGGTGCGCGGCGTCTACCAGGGCGCCGCCGCGACCGATCCGGTCGCCGCCGGCCCGCTGCGCGAGTGCCTGGACGGGCTGGTCGTGGACCGTGGCCAGGAGGCGAAGCCCGTGCGTGAGCCGCTGCCGCTGCGCCTGCCGCGGGAGGTGGCCGACCAGGCCGGCCCGACCGTCGAGGCCTGACCGGGCACACCGGCCGGGCCCGCCGGGGCCGCCGTCGGTGTGCCGCCGGTGCCGGTCCAGGGCGGGCCGCCCATGTCGCCGTCCCGCCCGTCGGCGTACGCTGGCGGGACGGCCTCGCCCACCGGGGCCGCACCGGTGCCGGCGCGGCCGGCCGGCGGAGGAGAGGGTGACGCGGTCATGACGACCGACGAGGGCGGCAGAGTCTCGTTCCGGCGGCTGCTGCACCGGCTCACCGCGAGCGAGGCCGAGATCGAGGCGCAGGAGCTGCGCCGGGGGAGCGCCGAGTCCGGCGGCGTACCGGCCCGGCAGTGCGGGCGGGGTCAGGTCGTCTGTGTGAATGGCCGGCTGCGCACGGTGGTCTACACCCCCCGGACGAACCTGCCGACCCTCGAAGCCGATCTATATGATGGCAGTGACGTGGTGACCCTGGTCTGGCTCGGGCGGCGGCACATCGCCGGCATCGAGCCGGGCCGGCACCTGACCGCCCGGGGCAGGGTGGCGATGCGGGACGATCGCAAGGTCATCTACAACCCGTACTACGAGTTGGAGCCGCCGAAGTGACGACGCGCACGCCGCCGGCGGGAGGGACGCGATGACCACCGGAGCCCAGCGGGCGACCGAGCCCGGGGCCGGACCGGAGGACGACGAGGCCCTGCCCACCCTCGCCGAGCAGATGGCCGACCAGCTCGGCGGCTGGCGCGGGCTGGTCGAGTCGAGCATCCCGGTGGTCGTCTTCGTCGTCTCCAACATCGTCGGCGAGCTGCGCCCCGCCGTCATCGCCTCGGTGGCCGTGGCGCTGCTCATCGCCGCGCTGCGGCTGGTCCAGCGCCGGCCGGTGCGGCACGCGGTCAACGGCCTGGTCGGCGTCGGCATCGGCGCGGCCATCGCCTGGCGAACCGGGGACGAGCGCGACTTCTACCTCCCCGGCATCCTCTACGGCATCGGGTACGGGCTGGCCCTGCTGGTCTCGGCGGCGGTCAAGCAGCCTCTCGTGGGCTGGATCTGGTCGGTGCTGGTGGCCAAGGGGCGCTCCGAATGGCGGGACGACCCGCGCCTCGTGCGGACCTTCACCCAGCTCACCGTCCTGTGGGGCGTGGTGTGGCTGGCCAAGGTCGGGGTCCAGGCCGCCCTCTACCTCGCCCACCAGGACACCGCGCTCGGCGTGGCCCGGCTGGCGCTGGGCTACCCGCCGTACGCGCTGCTGCTGCTGATCACGGTCTGGACGGTCCGGCGGGTGACGCGGGAGCCGGCGGCGGAGCCCCTGCCCGGCGCCTGAGATCGGCGCAGGGGCGAAAGCACCAGCCCCGGGGCGGCGAGGCGACGGGGCTCAGCCCGCGCCGCGGGTCCGCTCGATGCTGTCCGTGCCGAGGATCACCGAGCGGACGTCGTCCTCCACCTCCGCCGTGCAGACGAAGACCAGTTCGTCGCCGGCCTCGATCGGGTCGTCCGGGCTGGGCACCAGCACCCGCTTGCCGCGCAGGATGGCCACCAGGGCGGCGTCGCGGGGGATCGGCACGGCGTGGATCGGCTGCCCCACGTACGGCGCGGTCGGCGGCAGGGTGATCTCCACCAGGTTCGCCTCGCCCTGCCGGAACGTCATCAGCCGCACCAGGTCGCCGACGGTCACCGCCTCCTCGACCAGGGCCGCCATCACCCGCGGCTTGCTCACCGCGACGTCGACGCCCCACTGCTCGGTGAACAGCCACTCGTTCTCGGCCCGGTTGACCCGGGCCACCACCCGGGGCACGGCGAACTCCGTCTTGGCCAGCAGCGACACCACCAGGTTGACCTTGTCGTCCCCGGTCGCCGCGACCACCACGTCGCAGCCGGCGACGTTGGCCTCCTCCAGGCTGGCCAGCTCGCAGGCGTCGGCGAGCACCCACTCGGCCGCCGGTACCCGGTCGGGCCGCAGCATCCGGGGCTGGCGCTCGATCAGCATCACCTGGTGGCCGTTGTCGATCAACTCCTGGGCGATCGAGCGGCCCACGTTGCCGGCGCCGGCGATGGCGATCCGCATCCTCAGTGCGCTCCTTCCGGCGGGCTGCCCGCCACCGAGGTCACCGACGCCACGATGTCGTCGGTGACCAGCATGAAGACCTGGTCGCCCTCCTGCACGGCGGTGGAGCCGGTGGGCAGGGTTCCGATGCCGAAGCGGATCAGGTACGCCACTCGCGCCCCGGTCGCCTCCTCCAGGCCCCGCAGCGGCCGGCCGATCCAGTCCTTGTGCACCGGCACCTCGACGATCGAGACGGTGCTGGTCGGATCCCGGAAGATCTCCACGTTGCCCTCGGGGACCAGGTGCCGCAGCATCCGGTCGGCCGTCCACCGTACGGTGGCCACGGTGGGGATGCCCAGCCGCTCGTAGACCTGGGCCCGGCGCTGGTCGTAGATCCGCGCGGCGACCCGGGAGACGCCGAACGTCTCGCGGGCCAGCCGGGCCGAGATGATGTTGGAGTTGTCGCCGCTGGAAACCGCGGCGAAGGCGTCCGCCCGCTCGATGCCGGCCTGCCGGAGCACCTCGCCGTCGAAGCCGGCCCCGGTGACCGTGATGCCCGCGAAGTCCGGGCTGAGCCGGCGGAACGCGTCGGCGTCCTGGTCGATCACCGCCACCGAGTGCCCCCGGGCCTCCAGGCTCTGGGCCAGGGTCGACCCGACCCGGCCACAGCCCATGATCACGACATGCACGTGTCCCTCCCAAGGTGCGCGCACCCGTCCGCCGTCGACCCCTCAACTGCGAGCCTGCCACGTCGGGGTTGCCGGCGGGGGACGACGCTACCCCGCCCGGCCGAGCACCCTGTCCCGCCACCCCCGGGTGACCACGTGGAGGTGGTCGTACCCTTAGCGCTTGTGGCCAGTCCCACCTCGCTGCTGAAGCGGCTGCTCGTCGGTCGACCCTTCCGGTCCGACCGGCTCCAGCACACCCTCCTGCCGAAGCGCATCGCGCTGCCGGTCTTCGCCTCCGACGCCCTCTCCAGCGTCGCGTACGCCCCGGACGAGATCCTGCTGACGCTCTCCATCGCGGGCGCGTCGGCGTTCATCTTCTCGCCGTGGGTCGCCCTCGCCGTGGTCGTGGTGATGCTCACGGTGGTGGCCAGCTACCGGCAGAACGTGCACGCGTACCCCTCCGGCGGCGGCGACTACGAGGTGGCCACGGTCAACCTCGGCCCCCGGGCCGGCCTGGGGGTGGCCAGCGCCCTGCTGGTCGACTACGTGCTCACCGTGGCCGTCTCGGTCTCCTCCGGCGTGGCCAACCTGGGCTCGGTGGTTCCCTTCGTCGCCACCCACAAGGTGCTCATCGCCGTGAGCGCGGTGGTGCTGCTCACCGCGATGAACCTGCGCGGCCTGCGCGAGTCCGGCACCGCGTTCGCCATCCCGACCTACGGCTTCGTGATCGTCATCGGCGGCATGATCATCACCGGCCTCGTCCGGTACTTCGTCCTCGGCCACGACCTGCGTGCGCCCAGCGCCGGCCTGGAGATCCAGGCCGAGCACAGCGTCACCGGTTTCGCCCTGGTCTTCCTGCTGCTGCGGACCTTCTCCTCCGGCTGCGCCGCGCTCACCGGCGTGGAGGCGATCTCCAACGGGGTGCCCGCGTTCAAGACGCCGAAGAGCCGCAACGCGGCCACCACCCTGCTGCTGCTCGGCACCATCGCGGTGAGCATGCTCGTCGGCATCATCTGGCTGGCCCGGCTCACCGGCCTCCAGTTCGTCGAGGACCCGGACCTGCAGATCCTCTCCGGCCCCGACGGGTACGTGCAGAAGACCGTCACCACCCAGCTCGGCGAGACGGTCTTCGGCCCCGGGTCGGTGCTGCTGTACGTGGTCGCCGGGATGACCGCGCTGATCCTCTTCCTGGCCGCCAACACCGCGTTCAACGGCTTCCCGGTGCTCGGCAGCATCCTCGCCCAGGACCGCTACCTGCCCCGGCAGCTACACACCCGGGGGGACCGGCTGGCGTTCTCCAACGGCATCGTCTTCCTCGCCGTCGCCGCGATCGTGCTGATCGTCGGCTTCCAGGCCGAGGTGACGAAGCTGATCCAGCTCTACATCGTCGGCGTCTTCGTCTCGTTCACCCTCTCCCAGGCCGGCATGATCCGGCACTGGAACCGGCACCTGCGCACCGAGCGGAACCCGCGGGCCCGGCACCGGATGATCCGGTCCCGGGCGATCAACGCCTTCGGCATGGCGATGACCGGTGCGGTGCTGGTCATCGTGCTGATCACCAAGTTCCTGCTCGGCGCGTGGATCGCCATCGTCGCGATGGCGCTGCTCTACGTGCTGATGCTGGCCATCCGCCGGCACTACGACCGGGTCGCCGCCGAGCTGGAGCCGACCGAGGTCCGGGGGGTGCTACCCGCCCGCAACCACGCCATCGTGCTGGTCAGCAAGCTGCACCAGCCGACGCTGCGGGCCATCGCGTACGCCCGGGCCACCCGGCCGGACACGCTGACCGCGGTGACCGTGAACGTCGACGAGAAGGACACCCGGGCCCTCCAGGCCGACTGGGAGCGGCGGGAACTGCCGGTGGGGCTCACCGTGGTCGACTCGCCGTACCGGGAGATCACCCGGCCGATCCTCGACTTCGTGGCCAACACCCGCCGGGAGTCGCCGCGCGACGTGGTCACGGTCTTCATTCCCGAGTACGTCGTCGGACGCTGGTGGGAGAACCTGTTGCACAACCAGAGCGCGCTGCGCCTGAAGGGGCGGCTGCTGTTCGAGCCGGGCGTGATGGTCACCAGCGTTCCGTGGCAGCTCGCGTCCACCGCCGGCAAGAACCTCGACCGGCTCGACGCGACGCTGACCCGGGGCCCGGCGCGCGGCCCCCGGGTCGCCCCGCGCAGCACCCTGCCCCCGCCGGTGCCGCCGGTGCGTTCGGCCCCGCCCGGCGGACACGGCCCGGTCGAGGGAGACCAGCGATGACCCGGGCAGGCATGGACGGGCCGCGCACCGGCGTGGACGGCGACGGGCGGGTTCGGCCGGGCGACGGGTCGGGCGAGGGCGAGCGGCGCGGGCTGGAGGAGGCCGAGCGGGTCGAGCTGACCGTCGACGCCGTCGCCCCCGGAGGGCACTGCGTGGCCCGGGTCGACGGGCAGGTGGTCTTCGTCCGGCACGCGCTGCCCGGTGAGCGGGTAGTGGCCGAGGTCACCGAGGTGCACCGCGGGTTCGTCCGCGCCGACGCGGTGACGGTGCTCGACGCCGCCGGGCAGCGGGTCGAGCCACCGTGCCCGTACGCGAAACCGGGCCGCTGCGGCGGCTGCGACCTCCAGCACGTCGCGCCCGAGGCCCAGCTCGACTGGAAGGCCGCGGTGGTCCGCGAGCAGCTGAGCCGCCTCGCCGGCCTCGCGGACACGGAGATCGACCGGCTCGGGGTCCGGGTCGCGGCGCTGCCCGGCGGGCCGCTCGGCTGGCGCTCCCGGGTCCGGTACGCGGTCGACGCCGCCGGCCGGGCCGGGTTGCTCAAGCACCGATCGCACGAGGTGGTGCCGATCGACCGCTGCCTCATCGCCCACCCGGCGATCCAGGAGCTGCCGGTGCTCGGGCAGCCCTGGCCAACGGCCGAGGCGGTGGAGACCGTCGCCTCGACCGGCGGGGACGTCACCGTCACCGCCCTGGCCGACGGGGCGGTCACCCGGGTCGACGGGCCGGCGAAGGTCCGCGAGGTGGCCGCCGGCCGGGAGTGGACGCTGCCGGCGTCCGGCTTCTGGCAGGTGCACCCGGCGGCGGCGGACACCCTCGTCGACGCGGTGCTCGACCTGCTCGACCCGCGGCCGGGCGAGTCGGCCTGGGACCTCTACGGCGGGGCGGGGCTGTTCGCCGCCGCCGTGGCCGCCCGGGTCGGCCCGGCCGCGCGGATCACCGTCGTCGAGTCCGCCGCGCTGGGCGTCGCCGCCGCCCGGGAGAACCTGCGGGACCTGCCCCGGGTCGAGGTGGTGGCGGCCCGGGTGGAGACCGCCCTGGCCCGCCGCCGGGTCACCGGCCCGGTGGACCTGGTGGTGCTGGACCCGCCGCGCACCGGGGCAGGCGCGCCGGTGGTGCGGGACGTGATCGCGGCCGGCCCGCGCGCGGTGGCGTACGTGGCGTGTGACCCGGCCGCCTTCGCCCGGGACGTGCGCACGTTCGCCGACGCCGGCTGGGAGTTGGCGGCGCTGCGCGGCTTCGACCTGTTCCCGATGACCCAGCACGTCGAGCTGGTCGGCCTCCTGCGGCCACCGAACGGGCCGCGCTGAGCCGGCGCTGAGCCGCCCGCCGGGCCTGAGGTGATTGCAGGGGGCCCTTCCTATACCGAAAGCGTTAGCAGGGGGCCCTTCCTTTCTGACCGAGCTGACCGCCCGGACGGTGGCCGCCGAGTGCGACCGGCACGGGGTGGCCGAGGTGGTCGCCGCCGGCGGCGGGGTGCGCAATCTGACCCTGTGGGGCAGGTTGGCCGCGCTGGGGCGGGGCCGGTGGCGGCTGCGGGTGAGCGACAAGCGGGGGTGCCGTCCCAGGCCAGGGAGGCGTACGCGTTCGCCCTGCCCGGCTGGCTGTCCTGGCACGGCCTGCCGGGGGCGATCCCGTCGGTGACCGGGGCCCGGAAGGC
>NZ_SMKJ01000612.1:0-980 GCF_004348615.1 Micromonospora sp. KC207 | reverse complement strand
GCAGGAGGCCGGCCAGCACCGCGCCGACCGCAGCCACCCAGACCGCCACGGCCCGCTGCCAGCCCAGCGGGTCCCGGGGTGGGGCCGGCGCGGGCAACGCCCCGGGCGGCGGGTCGGTGCGGGTGCCGAGCACGCTGGTCACCGCCCGGTACGGGTTCACCACCCCGTAGCCGACCTCGGCGTTGTGCCCGTCCGGGGGGTTGTCCGCCGTGCGGGTGAGCCGGTAGGCCACCTGTTCCGGCGTGAGGTCCGGGTGGGCGGCGCGGACCAGCGCGGCCACGCCGGAGACGTACGCGGCGGCGAAGCTGGTGCCGCCCTGCGGCTCGGCGAGGTACCCCTGCCCCCGGGGCGCTGGGCCGAGGATGTCCAGCCCGGGGGCGGCGACGTCCACGTAGTCGCCGCTGACCGAGGTGCCGACGTGGCCGCCCTTCGCGTCGACCCCGGCGACGGCGATGACCCCGGGATACGCCGCCGGGTACGCCGGCAGGTTCTGCTGCTGCTCCTGCCGGTTGCCGGCGGCGGCCACCACGACGACGCCCTTGCTGAGCGCGTACTCGACGGCGGCGGCCAGTTCCGGGCGGGGCAGCGTGACCAGGGACAGGTTGACCACGTCGGCACCCTGGTCGACGGCCCAGCGGATGGCCAGGCCGATCTGCGCCGGCAGGCCCTCGTCGCTGGTGCGCCGGGCGTCGGGCAGCACGCGTACGGGCAGGATCCGGGCGGCCGGCGCGATGCCGGTGAACGGCGCGCCGGTGCCCTCCCGGCCGGCGATGATGCCGGCGACGATCGTGCCGTGCCCGGCCTCGTCGCACTGGCCCTCGTTGCGGGGCAGCGCGTTGAAGTCCCGGCCGGGGCGCACCTGACCGCGCAGCAGCGGGTGGGTGGCCGACACGCCGGAGTCGATGACCGCCACGGTGACGCCCTCGCCGCGGGTGGTCCGCCACGCCGAGGACGGGTCCAGACGGGTCAGTGCCCAGGGG
>NZ_SMKJ01000611.1:0-1003 GCF_004348615.1 Micromonospora sp. KC207 | reverse complement strand
GGATGTGGGTTTTTCGTTGGCTACTGGGCGTTCGGTGTTTGAGCATCGGGCTGTGGTGTGTGGTGCCAGCCGGTCGGATTTTTTGCGTGGTTTGACGGCGGTGGTTGATGGCGAGTCTGTGTCGGGTGTGGTGTCCGGGGCGGTGGTTGAGGGTGGTACGGGTTGGTTGTTTTCTGGTCAGGGTTCGCAGCGTGTGGGTATGGGTCGGGGGTTGGTGGGCCGGTTTCCGGTGTTCGCGGAGGCGTTGGCTGAGGTGTGTGGTGTGTTGGACGGGTTGTTGGAGCGGCCTTTGGCTGGGGTGTGGGATGAGCCTGAGTTGTTGGATCGGACGGGGTTCGCGCAGCCGGGGTTGTTCGCGTTTCAGGTGGCGTTGGCGCGGTTGTGGCGGTCGTGGGGTGTGGTTCCGGATGTGGTGGGTGGTCATTCGGTTGGTGAGTTGACGGCTGCGTATGTGGCGGGGGTGTGGTCGTTGGAGGATGCGTGTCGGGTGGTGGCTGCGCGGGCTCGGTTGATGCAGGCGCTTGCTCCTGGTGGGGCGATGGTGGCGTTGCCGGTTTCGGAGGAGCGGGTTCGGGCGGTGCTTCCGGTGGGGGTGGATGTCGCGGCGGTGAACGGGCCGCGGTCGGTGGTGGTGTCCGGGCCGGAGCAGGCGGTGTTGGCGGTGGGGGATCGGTTTGTGGGGTCGCGTCGGTTGCGGGTTTCGCATGCGTTTCATTCGCGGTTGGTGGAGCCGATGTTGGCGGAGTTCGGTCGGGTGTTGGCTGATGTGGAGTTTCGTCAGCCGGAGGTTGCGGTGGTGGGTGCGCGGGTGGGTGATCCGGCCTTCTGGGTGGGGCAGGTGCGGGACACGGTGCGGTTCGTTGACACGGTGGCCGGGATGCGTGGGCAGGGTGTGGGCCGGTTCGTGGAGATCGGCCCGGATGCCACGTTGAGTGGGTTGGTGGCGCAGTGTCTCGATGACACGCCGGTGGTGGTGGCGAGCCTGCGCAAGGACCGCGACGAG
>NZ_SMKJ01000610.1:0-1013 GCF_004348615.1 Micromonospora sp. KC207 | reverse complement strand
TATAAGAGACAGCGCCCGCCCGGCGAGCCGGCTGCCCTCGCTGACCGGGCTGCGCTGGGTCGCGGCCCTGCTCGTCTTCGGCTACCACGTCGGCACCATGCGGATCATCGGCCAGCCCGAGGCCAAGGCCGCCGTCGACTGGTTGTTCACCCTGGGCCTGTCCGGCGTCGAGTTCTTCTTCATCCTCAGCGGCTTCGTGCTGGTCTGGTCGGCCCGCGACGGGGACCGCCGGCGCGACTTCCTGCGCCGCCGGCTTGCCAAGATCTATCCCAACCACCTGTTGATGTGGGCGGTGGTGCTGGTGAGCGGGGTGTGGGTCTTCGCCGACCCGGTCAATGTCCGCGCCGCGGTGGAGAACCTGTTCCTGGTTCAGGCATGGGACCCGACGCCCGGCTACTTCTACAGCGTCAACTCGGTGAGCTGGTCGCTCTCCTGCGAACTGTTCTTCTACCTCTGCCTGCCGTTCGCGCTGCCGCTGGTGCGCCGGGCGCGGGTCGGGGCGCTGTGGGCGGTGGTGGTGGCGGTGCCACTGCTGATCGTGGCGCTCTGGCCCGGGCAGCGCCTGGTGCCACAGGAGAGCACCTGGTGGTTCACCCAGATCTTCCCGGTCGTGCGTTCCCTGGAGTTCTGGATGGGAGTGGCCGCCGCCGAGCTGCTGCGGCGGGGGCGCTGGCGCGGCCCCGGGCTCACCGCCGCCAGCGCCATCTTCGTGCTCACCTGGGTGGTCGCCGCCCAGTGGATCCGCGCCGAGCTGTGGGCGGCGCTGCTCGCGGCGGCGTACCTGCTGGTCATCGTGGCCGCGGCCGACGCGGACGTGCGCGGCGCGCGGACGCCCTGGCGGTCCCGGCCAATGGTCTGGCTCGGCGAGGTCTCCTTCGCTTTCTACCTGGTGCACGTCTTCGTCATGGTCACCGTCCTGCGGTTGGCCGACCGACTCGGCGCGGGGCTGCCCGGTTGGTGGGGGCTGTTGGCCGTGATCGGCTTCCTACTGGTCAACCTCGGGCTGGCCGCGC
>NZ_SMKJ01000609.1:0-1039 GCF_004348615.1 Micromonospora sp. KC207 | reverse complement strand
GACCAGCCCGGCCCGTAGCTGGGTGCGCTGCCGGGCGGCCCCGACCAGCGCCAGCGCCACCTCGACGGCGGCCAGGGAACCGACCGCCAGCACCCCGACCAGCACCCCGCCGACGCCGTCGCGCAGCGCGGTGACCACCACCGTGCCGGCGGTCACCCCGGCGGCGGTCACCCCGGCGGCGTCCACGGCGAAGCCGGCGGCGGCGAGCCGCCGTTCCAGCCGGGCCAGCCGGCGGGCCCGGTCGGCGGTGGCGTCCAGCGCGTACCCGGTGGCACCGAACGCGGCCAGGTCGGCGGCGCCGTGGACAAGGTCCACGGCGTCCGTGGCGAGCGCGCCGCGCAGCGGGGCTACCTGGTCGGCGGCGTGCCGGGTCAGCGCGGTGGCCGCGAGCGGCAGGGCCACCCCGGCGACGAGCAGGCCCAGCGCCAGCACCCCGGCGGCGGGGAGCGAGATGGTGGCGGCCCCGGCCACGGCCAGCACGCTGACCACCGCGGCGGCGGCCCCCGGTACGAGCACCCGCAGCAGCAGGTCCTGCACGGCCTCCACGTCGGACACGAGCCGGCTCAGCGCGTCCCCGGTGCGCTGCCTTGCGGCGTCGCGCCGGGCGGCCAGGGCGGCGAAGACCCCGGCCCGGACGTCGGTGATCATCCGCAGCACGGCATCGTGGCCGGCGAGGCGCTCGGTGTAGCGGAACACGCCCCGGCTGATCGCCAGCGCCCGGACCGCGACGATCGCCACGGTGAGCCGGTCCAGTGGCGGCCGGCCGGCGGCGCTCATCAGCAGCCAGGTGGCGGTGGCCATCAGGGCCAGCCCGGCGAGCTCGGTGGCGGCGGCGAGCAGCCCCGCGCCGACCAGCCGGCCCAGGTACGGCCGGGCCAGCCGGAGCACGGCCCGCTCGGCGGCCCGGACGCTCCCGCCGGCCACCGGGGCCCCGTCGGCCGGCAGCGGGATGGCGAAGGCGTCGTCGGCGGGGCCGGTGCTCATCGGGCCGCCCCCTCTCCGGCCGGGGCGGGGGCGACCTGCCCGACCGGTCCGGCAG
>NZ_SMKJ01000608.1:0-1040 GCF_004348615.1 Micromonospora sp. KC207 | reverse complement strand
CTAAGGCGTGTTTCAGAAGTCGTGGTGGCCGGTGAAGGTCACGGCGTGGCGGTGATCGATAGCTGAAGAGGTCTCCGGTAAACGGTTCAGCGACCAAGCTCGAACGTCATACCGGAGACCTCGTGGCCACCCTAGCGGTGACGAGGCGGCACGACCTCACCGACGCCCAGTGGCAGCGGCTCGCTGCGCTGCTGCCTGCCGCGTCGGCGAAGGGCCGGCCGCCGAAGTGGGAGAAACGGCAGCTCATCGACGGGATCAGGTGGCGGATCCGGATCGGGTCGCCCTGGCGTGACGTCCCGGCCGAGTACGGACCCTGGCAGACGGTCTACGGCCTGTTCCGTCGCTGGCAGCGCGACGGAACCTGGGACAAGATCTTGACCGCGTCACAGGCCGCCGCCGATGCGGAAGGCCGGATCACCTGGACGGTCAGCGTGGACTCGATGACCAGCCGCGCACACCAACACGCCGCCGGCGCCCGCAGAGACGGCCACCTGCAGAAAGAGCCACCCGGCGGCGTGCACGACGAACCCGCCGATCACGCCCTCGGACGATCTCGCGGCGGTCTGACCACCAAGACGCATCTGGCCTGTGAGCAGGGACAAAAGGTCCTATCGATGGTCGTGACCGCCGGGCATCGTGGTGACAGCCCGCAGTTCATCCCGGTCCTGCGCCGTATCAGGGTGACCCGTCTCGGGGTGGGCCGGCCCCGCACCTGCCCCGACCTGGTCCTGGCGGACAAGGCGTACACCAGCCGCGGCAACCGCGCCTACCTGCGCAAGCGTGGGATCAAGGCGTGCATCCCGCGCAAGAAGGACCAGGACGCCCACCGCAAGGCCAAGGGCGCCCGCGGCGGACGCCCGCCGAAGTTCGACCCAGACCTCTACCGGATGCGACACGCCGTCGAGAACGGCATCGCCCGACTCAAGCGCCACCGCGGCGTGGCCACCCGCTACGACAAGTTGGCCGTCCGGTTCCAGGCCGTCCTGACCATCACCATCATCTGCGAGTGGCTCTGACCGGCTTATGAAACACGCCTTAGC
>NZ_SMKJ01000607.1:0-1055 GCF_004348615.1 Micromonospora sp. KC207 | reverse complement strand
TCTCTACACGTGCGAGCTGCACGTGGTGGTGTTCGACGCGCAGGGGCAGCCAGACAGCTCGTTCGGCTCCGGCTGGTCCGGCCCGCACCGCGCCTACCTCCGCTTTGCGTCGGTGACCGAGTAGTGCATTGCGTCGCGACGGCGTCCGGCAGGCCCCTTGAGCCCGTCACCGACGAGCATGAGCACGTCAGCGACGCCGCGGTTCTTCAGCTCGGTGAGCACGTGCAGCCAGTGCTTCGCGCCCTCACCACCATCGCCGGCCAGAAGCCCGTCCGGGTCGCGGGCGACGCGGTGCCCGGCCGGGCGTATCCGCAGAAAGACGAATTGGGAGCGCGTCGCCTTTGACCCGCATGATGTAGCCGATTCCACGCTGGTCCAGGGCGCTGCGGAACTGGCTGTCGTCGCCGTAGCCGGCGTCGGCGGCCAGCAGCGGCGGACGCAGCCCGTCCTCTGCCAACTTGTCGAGCAGGTCCACCACCAGCGCCCACTTCGGGCGATGCCGCTCCTGCCCGGGGATCCCGCAGCGGGCCCGACGGGCGGCCACCCCAGCCCCGTCAGCCTCGTCAACGGCCCGGTCGTCCCACGAGGTCGGGAGAAACAACCGCCAATCGAGGGGGCACGACGCGACGTCGGTGACCGCGTGAACACTCACCCCGATCTGGCAGTTCGCTGTTGCAACCCCTGATGATCCACCCCGAGCCGCTGCGCCATCGGTTGCATCGACTTGCGCCGCCCGTCCAGCAACAGCCCCCGCAGATACGTCCCACCCTTCACCCGCTGATCCGACCGAAACCAACGGGGTGAACACGTCCGCGGCGAACGCCTCAAGCAGTTGCCGCACAACCGAAGGATCGTCAGGGGTCACCGAAACATCGACCTACCCTGAACCGCTCCAACCACCCTCGACACACCGACCCAACAAAGCACTACTAACTTGATCTTTAACCCTTGCGTCGTGGCCTCGGGCTATTCGAGGTCTTCGTTTTCTTGGTGTTGCTGTTCGGCTTGTTGCTGGTAGCAGCTGTGACGATGTGGACGTCGTGGCGGGCGGCTCG
>NZ_SMKJ01000061.1:0-26904 GCF_004348615.1 Micromonospora sp. KC207 | reverse complement strand
AGTGTTGCCAAAGGAATCCCCACCAACCAAGCAAAAGCTCGGCCAGCACGGGGTCATAAAACTAATTGGCACTGGCTTATCAAGCACCCTGTTGAGTTCTCAAAGAACAACCACACACCATCCGAAAGCCCCACTCTCGCGGAACCCTCATCCGGGGCAACCTCTCCAACCTACCCGATCGCATCTCAGCCGCCAACCTTGTTCCCAAGATTTTCTGCTTCGATTCGCTCGGACCCACGCCGGCGCACGCCGAAACCCGGCGGTCGTTGCTGTCGTGGAGAGCCGCAGTCCGGCCGATCGTCGCTTCGCGACCATCTGCCCGACCCCTGCTGGCTTCAGCACTCTACCCGGTTGGCTTCGCGATTGCAACTCCGTCTCACCGGAACCTCGTCGCACCACCCGGACCAGCCTCGCCCGGCACTTCCGCCACGAGCCTGGCACCCGCTCTCGGCCGGTTTGTCCGGCCTCCCGCGTGCAGAGAGAAAGTTACGCGCACGGCACCGGGAAGGCAAATCAACATCTGTCACTGTCCGGACGATGCTGACGCCGCTGGCGTGACCGGATACGCGCGGGCGCGTGTCAGAGTGTCTGGCATGGATGACGCCTCCCCTCCCCCGGTGACCCCGCTCGCCGAGGAAGCACTGCTCGGACTGCTGCTGCCGTTCTGGCAGCTGGTCATCGGCGCCGTGGTGGTGGTCGTCGTCCTGCTCTCGATGGGTCGGTTGGCCCGGCGTGGGCGCTCCCGGATGTCTGCCGCGCTGCTCATCACGGCCACCGCCATCGCCGGCCTGACGGTACTCGGGGTCCTTCTACAGAGCTGAGCCGACGCCGGCATCGACTCGGGGATCCGGGGTGTCTCGACAGCCCCGCCTGCGCCGGGCGACCGCGCGTGATCGCCCGGGGCGCGAGCCCACCCGACAGCGCAACGACGGCCGGAGGTCAGAGCCGACGGTTAGCCAGGCTGGGCAGCTCGCGGCGGAGCGTCCGGAGCCGGTCCAGGTCCAGGTCCACGACGGTGAAGCCGGGACCGTCCGGCACCTGAGCGAGGACAGTCCCCCACGGGTCGACGACCATGCTCCGGCCGAAGCAGGTGCGCCCCGGCTCGTGGTCGCCGGTCTGACCGGCGGCGGCGACGAAGCACTGGTTCTCGATGGCCCGCGCCCGCAACAGGACCTCCCAGTGGTCCCGCCCGGTGTGCAGCATGAACGCGGCCGGCACCACCAGCAGCGTGGCGTCCCCTTCCGTGACCAGTTGCCGGTACAGCTCCGGGAACCGCAGGTCGTAGCAGATCGACAACCCGACCCGGATGCCCTCGACGTCGACCACCACCGGCTTCTCGCCCGGGGCGACCGTCGCCGACTCCAGGTACGAGACCCGGCCAGGAATCTCCACGTCGTACAGATGGATCTTGCGGTAGCTGGCGGCGAGCGTGCCGGTGCGGTCGAAGACCAGCGAGGTGTTCCAGCTGCGCCCCCGGTCCGGACCCGCCTCGTGGAACGACCCGGCGTGCACCCAGATGCCGAGCCGACGGGCGACGCCGGCGAAGAACCGGCCCACGGTGCCGTCCACCGGCTCGGGCTCCGGCATGCTTGCGGCGGGGCCGAGAAAGTCGACGTACTCCGGGAGGACCGCCAGGTCCGCGCCGGCCGACGCGGCCCGAACCAACAGAGCCTCCGCTGCGGAGAGGTTGGCGGCCCGGTCGTCGCGGGAGTTGAGCTGGCAGACGGCGACGCGCATGACCATCAGCGTACGCCGGGAGGGCCCCAGCGCCAGCCCCTCCGCCGGCGGAGGGGCTGGCGCTCCCCCGACGGCGACGGGTCAGGCAGACTTCTCCTCGCGGTCCCGGCGGGCCCGGCGGCCGGTGAACTCTCGGGGCACGATCGTCGGGTTCACGTTCTCCAGGACGACCTCGCGGGTGATCAGCACCCGGGCGGCGTCGGGGTTGCTCGGCACCTCGTACATCACGGAGAGCAGGACCTCCTCCATGATGGCGCGCAGGCCCCGGGCGCCCGTGCCGCGCAGCATCGCCTGGTCGGCGATGGCCTCCAGGGCCGGCGGATCGAACTCGAGCTCCACGCCGTCCAGCTCGAAGAGGCGCTGGTACTGCTTCACCAGAGCGTTGCGCGGCTCGGTGAGGATCCGCACGAGGGCGGAGCGGTCGAGGCTGCGAACGTTGGTGATCACCGGAAGGCGGCCGATGAACTCGGGGATCAGGCCGAACTTCAGCATGTCCTCCGGCATGACCTGGCTGAAGATGTCGTCGGTCGACCGCTCGGAAACCGAGCGGAGCCGCGCGCCGAAGCCCGTGCCGCCGTGGCCCGTGCGGGCCTCGATGATCTGGTCGAGACCGGCGAAGGCACCACCGCAGATGAACAGCACGTTTGTGGTGTCGATCTGGATGAACTCCTGGTGCGGGTGCTTGCGACCGCCCTGCGGCGGCACGTTGGCGACCGTGCCCTCGAGCATCTTCAGCAGCGCCTGCTGGACGCCCTCGCCGGAGACGTCCCGGGTGATCGACGGGTTCTCCGACTTACGGGCGATCTTGTCGACCTCGTCGATGTAGATGATGCCGGTCTCGGCGCGCTTGATGTCGTAGTCCGCGGCCTGGATCAGCTTGAGCAGGATGTTCTCGACGTCCTCGCCGACGTACCCGGCCTCGGTGAGGGCGGTGGCGTCCGCGATCGCGAAGGGGACGTTCAGCATCCGCGCGAGGGTCTGCGCCAGGTGCGTCTTGCCGCAGCCGGTGGGCCCGAGCAGCAGGATGTTGGACTTGGCCAGCTCGACGGCGTCGCTGCCGGAGCCCGGCGCGCCGGCCGCCTCGGCCTGGATCCGCTTGTAGTGGTTGTAGACCGCGACCGCGAGCGCCTTCTTGGCCTGGTCCTGGCCGACCACGTAGTTGTCGAGGAACTGACAGATTTCCATCGGCTTGGGAAGCTCTTCCCACTTCACCTCGCCGGACTCGGCCAGCTCCTCCTCGATGATCTCGTTGCAGAGATCGATGCACTCGTCGCAGATGTAGACCCCAGGCCCCGCGATGAGCTTCTTCACCTGCTTCTGCGACTTGCCGCAGAAGGAGCATTTAAGTAGGTCGCCGCCGTCACCGATCCGTGCCACCTACGTTCTCCCTGCACTCATCGGCCGGTGCACCGGCCATGACCTGCGGACGCTGCGCTCCGTCCGTCTCCGTTCGCTCGCCGGACCGTCCCGACGCAGCGGTACGGGCCCGACGTTACCCGCTGGCGGGGGTTTCTCCGACCCCCAAATCGGGCGTGTCAGAGGTCGGCCGGGAACGCGCCCGGCCGACCTCCGACCCGATGCTCGGCTCAGCTGGCCGCGTTGGCGGCGAGCAAACCCTTCTTGCGGCTGGTGAGGATCGTGTCGACCAGCCCGTACTCGCGGGACTCCTCGGCCGTCATGATCTTGTCCCGGTCGATGTCCTTGCGGACCTTCTCCACCGGCTGGTTGCAGTGCCGGGAGAGCATCTCCTCCAGTTGCGTACGCATCCGCAGGATCTCCCGGGCCTGGATCTCGATGTCCGAGCCCTGCCCGTAGCCGCCCTCGGTAGCCGGCTGGTGGATGATGATCCGCGAGTTCGGCAGCGCCATCCGCTTGCCCGGCGTGCCGGCGGCGAGCAGCACCGCGGCGGCGCTGGCGGCCTGGCCGAGACAGACCGTGGAGATGTCCGGCCGGACGTACTGCATGGTGTCATAGATCGCCGTCATGGCGGTGAAGGAGCCACCCGGCGAGTTGATGTACATGATGATGTCGCGGTCCGGGTCGGTGCCCTCAAGCGTCAGCAGCTGCGCCATCACGTCGTTGGCTGACGCGTCGTCCACCTGGACGCCGAGGAAGATGATCCGGTCCTCGAAGAGCTTGTTGTACGGGTTGGACTCCTTCACCCCGTACGACGTGCGCTCGACGAACGACGGCAGGACGTAGCGGTTGTGCACGGCCGCGAACTGGGGCGGCAGGCTCAGGTCGGTCATCGTCAGCTCCTCGGTCAGCTCAGGGTCCCGGCGCCTTCCGGAACCTGCGCGGCTCCGGTGATCACCTTGTCGATGAAGCCGTAGTCCATGGCCTCCTGGGCGGTGAACCAGCGGTCACGGTCCGAGTCCGCCTCGATCTGGGCCTGGGCCTGGCCGGTGTGGAAGGCAACCCGCTCCTGGAACATCCGCTTGGTGTACAGCATCTGCTCCGCCTGGATGGCGATGTCGGACGCGGTGCCGCCCATGCCGCCGGACGGCTGGTGCATCATGATCCGCGCGTGGGGCAGGGCGTACCGCTTGCCCTTGGTGCCCGCGCAGAGCAGCAGCTGCCCCATCGAGGCGGCCATGCCCATCGCCACCGTGGAGACATCGTTGTCGATGTACTGCATCGTGTCGTAGATCGCCATGCCGGAGTAGACCGAGCCTCCCGGCGAGTTGATCCAGAGGAAGATGTCCCGGTCCGGGTCCTCCGCCGCGAGCAGCAGCAGCTGCGCGCAGATGCGGTTGGCCACCTGGTCGTTCACCTCGCTGCCCAGGAAGATGATGCGCTCCTTGAGCAACCGGTTGTAGACCGAGTCGTCGAGGTTGCCAATGTTGTCGCCACCGCGGGCATCGATCGCCCGGAGCGGCTTCGCTGGGATGTGCATGTCGGTCATGGCAGCCCTTCGCTCTCCGTACCGTCCTACCCGACACTAACCGCTTGCCCGGGTGGCAGAGTCCCGGTCGGGGCGCTTTTCGCTCTCAGCGCAGCCCTTCGGGGACGTACCCGGAAAAGGGCTCGCCGCCGCCCACCGCGACCGGTGGACGGCGGCCAGCCGACGATCAGTGCTCGTGGTCGTGGTCGTGTGCCTCTTCGCTCTCGGCGCGGATCGCGTCGAGGCTCACCTCGTTGCCCGCCGTGTCCCTGATCGTGATGCGCTCCATCACCGAGGCCAGCGCCTTGCCGCGCCGCACGTCGCCGAAGACTGCCGCCGCCGCGCCGGAACGGACCAGCTGGTCGTAGAACTGCTGCGGGGGCATCCCGGCGCGCTGCGCGCGGTGGACGATCTCGTGGCCGAACTCGTCGTCGGAGACCTGGACGTTCTCGGCGTCGGCCAGGGTGTCCAGCAGGAGCTGGATCTTGACGCCCTCGGTCGCCGCCTCGTTCAGCTCGGCGTCGACCTGCTCCTCGGTCTTCTCCTCGGCGGCGAGGTACTCCTCCAGGGAGGCACCGATCCGCTCCAGCTGGTCGATCATGGCCTGCTTGCGGCTCTCGACCTCCTCGCGCACCACGCCCTCCGGCGCCGGCACCCCGGCGGCCTCGACGAGCTGCTCCAGGGCCTTGTCCCGGGCGGCGTAGATCTGCTCGACCCGCTTGCCCCGGGTGACCCGCTCACGCAGGTCGCCGCGCAGCTCCTCGATGGTGTCGAACTCGCTCGCCAGCTGGGCGAAGTCGTCGTCCAGCTCCGGCAGCTCCTTCTCCTTGACCGTGCGCACGGTCACCGACACCTCGGCGTCGCGGCCGGCGAAGTCGCCGCCGACGAGCTGGGTGGTGAAGGTGGTGCTCTCGCCGGCGGCGAGGCCGACGAGGGCCTCGTCCAGCCCCGGCAGGAGCTGCTTGCTGCCGACCTCGTGGGAGATGTTGGTCGCCGAGCCGCCCGGGACGTCCTCGCCGTCGACCGTGGCGTTCAGGTCGATCTGCACGTAGTCGCCCTCGGCGGCGGCCCGCTCGACGGTCTTCAGCGTGGCGAACCGCTCGCGCAGGTTCTTCACCTGCTCGTCGATCTCGCTCTCGTCGATTTGGAGCTCGTCGACGGTGACCTCGATCGAGTCCAGGGCCGGCAGGGTGATCTCGGGCCGGACGTCCACCTCGGCGGTGAAGTTGAGCGAGTCACCGTCGTTGAACTCGGTGATCTCGACCTCGGGGCGACCGAGGGTCTTCAGGTCGTGCTCGCGGACCGCGGCGAGGATGTTCTGCGGGATGGCCTCCTGCACCGCCTCGTTCAGGACGGTGCCCCGGCCCACCCGCTGGTCGATCACGGTGGCCGGCACCTTGCCCCGGCGGAAGCCGGGCACCTGCACCTGCGAACCGATCTCCCGGTACGCCTTCTTGAGGCTCGGCTCGAGCTCGACGAACGGCACCTCGATGGCGAGCCGCACGCGCGTCGGGCTCAGAGTCTCGACGGTGCTCTTCACAGGCGTACTCCTTGACGGATCTCAGTTGAGTCTGGGCGTGATTCAGCCCATCGAGTGTAGGCGAGCCGGCACGGCTCCTCGGCAGCGCCCGGGGGAACCGGCGGATCCCGGAACTCATCGGTCCCGGGAAACCGGTGCTCCCGGACCCGTCGGCACCCGGGGAACCGGTGGGCTCCCAGGGACCGACGGTTCCTGGGTGCCCGGCCACGGACGACAGTCGGGGTGGCGGGATTTGAACCCACGGCCCCTCGCTCCCAAAGCGAGTGCGCTACCAAGCTGCGCCACACCCCGTGACGACGAGAAGTGTATGCCGTCGGCGCGCGCCGGGGGTGCCGGGGCATCCCCGGCGTGGGTCAGCGGCGCGATGTCGGCGGGCCGGCGGCAGGTCGGCGGCACGATGTCGGCGGGGTCAGCGGCGCGATGTCGGCGGGCCGGCGGCAGGTCGGCGCGCGACGTCGGCGACATGGCGGTATCACCGCTCGCGGATATCACCACCTCACCGACATGACGTGGATCGCGGATACGGGTGGACTGGACGCGCGCCGAACCGGGGGCACCGGGTAGGCTGTCGGCGCGCCCCGTGCATCGGGGCGCACGCGGGCGTAGCTCAATGGCAGAGCTTCAGTCTTCCAAACTGACGGTGCGGGTTCGATTCCCGTCGCCCGCTCCACACCCTCCGGCCCAGGTCAGCGACACACTCGCCACGCCTGGGCCGTTCTCGTTCTAGCCCTTACTGATCTTGCGTGCCATTGGCGTGCCAGTAGCGCCGGCCGTGCCGTCCGAGGCCGGTTCGCATGCCGGTCGTTCGGCCTTCCCGCCCTTGGCCCGCTTCTGCTTCGCCGGCTTGTCACTGCCCTTCGCCTCGCCCTTCGTCGACCTGGCCTTGCCCGGTGCCGCCGCCCGCCTCGCCTGCTTGGCGATGCGTCGATCCATGCCGGCCGCGATCTCCCGATCCCGCTCGCTGTTCGCGTGCTGGTAGACCAGCGCCGCCCGCATGCTCGCGTGACCCATCCGGTGCATCAGGTCCCGCGTGCTGGCCCCGGTCGCCGCCGCCAGGTTGTTGCCCGTGTGCCGCAGGTCGTGGAAGTGGAACCCCTCGGGCATGCCGGCCGCCCGCAGCGCCGCCGCCCAGCCGACCGCCCGACGGAAGTTGCCGGAACGCAGCACCGCGCCCTTGTCCCCCGTGAAGACCAGCTCCTCCGTCCCCTCCCCCACGTACTCGGCCAGGTGCGCGGCGAGTGCCGACCGGGCCGCCGCCGGCAGGGTCACCGTACGGTTGCCCGCCTCCGACTTCGGCGGCCCGAACTCCATCCGGTTACGCAGCGCCGCCAGCTTGCGGGGAACGCGGACCGTGCCGGCCGTTAGGTCGATGTCCGAGCGCCGCAGCGCTGCCAGCTCGCCCCAGCGCAGCCCGGAGAACGCAGCGACGATCACCAGCGCGGCGAACCGGGGCGGCATCCGCTCGGCGAGCGCGAGCACCTGGGCGACGGTCGCCACCGGCCGCTCCGGCGTGTGGTAGCGGTCATAGCCCGGGATGCGGCACGGGTTCTGCCGAATCAGCTCGTCTTCCTTCACGGCGGTGTTGAGGATCGCCCGCAGCAGTGAGTACGCCTTCACCGCCTGCGGTTCCGTCGTGCCCCCGTCGAGCAGGTTCCTACGCCAGGTGCGGATGGTCTGCGGCTTGATCGCGCCCAAGGCGAGCGCGCCGAGGTGGGGGCCGATGTGCAGCCGGAACAAGTCCTCGTAGTTCTCCCGGGTGCGCGGCTGGAGCTTCCGCTCGGCGATCCACTTCCGGCCGTACCCGTCGAGCTTGATCTCCCCCGCCTCCGGGGCCGACCACTCCCCCTTGATGATCTCCGACTCCACGACGGTCAGCCACATGGCCGCCTGGCGCTCGGTCTCGAAGGTGTGCGGTGCCTTCCGCTCCAGCCCGTCCGGGCCGACGTACCGCGCCTGGTACCGCCCCGAGGGGAGACGACGCACGTTGCCGAAACGCCGCCGGCCCTTGCTCGCCGCCATCAGGCCACCTCCCCCAGGTAGTCACGCAGGTGCGCCCGAGTCATCGGCACGACCCGGTTGCTGTCGATGTAGGCAGCGACGGCCGACGCCTCGAAGCGCACCAGACGGCCGACCTTGACGAAGGCGATCCGTCGTTCGGCGACCAGCCGGCGGACGAATCGCGGCGTTGCCTTGAGGCGAGCGGCGACCTCGTCAGCGGTCAACAGCTCGTCATTCATGCGGTTGCTCCTCCCAGGGGTTCAGGCCGCGAGCGCGGCGGGTTGATCGGTTGCCGGAACAGCAGCGCCTGTTCGCAGGCGCGCGGTGTCGAGGTCTGCGCGCCAGCGGATGCGCGCCGATATCGCCCGCAGGAGTCGGTGTTCCAGCGGCGGCACGTCGGGGTCTTCGGGGCGGGCGAGTTCGAACCGGTACCGCTTCGATCCGTCCGCGTCGTCGGCTGCCTGGTCGTGTTCTTCGGTGTCGGCCATGCCTCCGGCGAGGATCGCGCGCACCCAGGCGCGGTTGTCCGCTCGGTGGTCGGCGAGGGTCTTGCCCGACCACTGGCGGGAGACGAGGACGCGGCGGCCGGTGAAGCCGAGGGTGGAGCGTTGGTGGACCTTCCCGGTACACCGGCCGGGGGTCAAGCCTGCCTTGACGCCGTCGGGCTGGACTCCGTAGAGCAGCCAGTTGGCACAGGTTGGGGAGCAGGGCAGTACGGACAGCTCCGCGTGGAGTCGGTCGAAGTGTGCTTTCTGTGCATCGGATCGGGGCTTGGCCTGGTCGGTCAGGTCTTTCGTGACGTACTTCGTGACGTAGCGGATGGAGCGTTCGGCGTCGCGGGTGCCCTGCTCGATGCCCTGGGCGTCGATCCGGCCGAGCCGGGCGACGTATGCCGGGCGGCTGTCGGGTTCTTCCAGGGCGTCGAGGGCTTCGCCCCAGGTGGGCAGCGGCTCGCGCGTTTTGGGGTCGACGTACGCCTGTCGGTCGACGTCCCACACCGGCGGCTTGTCGAGCGGGTAGACGAGGTGGTCGAAGCGTGGCCACCACACCTGGTGATACGTGGCCGCCGCGATCTGCTTGAGCAGCCGGCGGGGGAGGGTGCCCCGGATGGCGAAGTGCGCGTGTGGGGCGAGCCGCCGTTGCAGTTCTACCGCTCCTGCGTACTGGACGTTCCAGCCGGCGGCCCGGCGGACGTTCTGCCACCAACGGTCGAGGACCCGGGCGAAGTGAATCGCGTCCAGAGCGGCGCGCCGGTAGTCGTAGCTGACGGGGTCGACGGGGGTGCCGAGGACGTCGTCATGCGGGCCGTGTCGCTGCCCGCACTCACACGGCGCGACGTAGGCGCCCCGGCGTAGGTGGGAGTGGACGGGTCCGTGTGAGCCGAGGGTCAGCGTGACCAGCATCGACGGCCGGTAGGTCTTGCCGGCCTTGCCCGAGTACGCACGGCCGACGGTGCGCGGGTCGACGGGCAGCCGGGGCAGGTCGGGGCTGTCCTGCCGCCTCCGGGTGGACCGCTTACGGCGCGGTCGCTCGTCGCGTTCCTTCGGAGTCAGGTGGCCGCGCAGGCTGGTTTCGCCGAGCGCTTCGTCCAGCTCCGCGATCGCGGCGTCAATCTCGGCCACCTGGACGGCCCGCTCATCCGAGATCATCGGCTGGTACTGGGCGGCCTCGCGTTCGAACTCCAGATGCGCCCGGACCCGGACGAGGGCGAGGACGTCCTCACCCGGCTTGTCGGGGCGGACGGCGGGTTCGTCGGCGAGGTGCCAGCCCTCCCGGATCTGCTGGATCCGCAGCCGCCGGCCCTTCTCCGCGCACGGCTTGCACTTCGCCGCCAGGGTGGCCCCGCAGGGGACTTCGACGACCTCGGTGAGTCCGGTGGTGGTGTCGGTGCGGCGTAGGGCGAGGGGGCGGACGCAGACGCCGTGTTGTTCGGCGAGCTGCTTGAGCGCGTCCTTGGCGAGGGGCTTGCGCATCCGGTCGGCCCGCGACCCCGGCCGAGGCCGCTGCACCTCGGCCGGCGTCGCGGTGGGCAGGAGTTGCTGTTGGCTCACTGGTCACGCTCCGAGCCGTACGGCATGCCATTACGAGGCGCGAACGCCGCCGCAGGAACGGGCACCAGCCCCGGCCGCTGCACCGCCACCGGCGGCGGTGGGACCGGTTCGGCGGTCGCCGCCTGGTCGTCGTCGACGAGGCGCAGGGACGGCCGGTCCTGAGTTCCGGCGTCATCGGGTGACCACTGGCCCCAGTCAGCGGCGTCGGTCGGCTGGTTGACGGGCACCGCCGGGGTAGTGGAGAAGACGAGCTTGGACAGGCCGAGGAATGCCAGCGCGGGCACGGCGGACAGCAGCCAGCCCGACAGACTCGGTTTCGCCACGGCCAGTTGCGCGGCGAGGGAGAGGGCGACGGCGCAGACGAGCAGGAACAGCGGGTATCCGATCGGGCCGCCGGTGCGGCGGCGACGGCGGATGGTCAGCAGCGCGGCGAGGGGTAGGAGTTCGGAGATGGCGGCGTTGGCCCAGCCGAACCAGTCCCCGGTACCGGCCGGGGAGTTGGCCATGGTCCAGTCGTGGACGTGGGTGAACGAGGCAGCGCCGGCCAGTCCGCCCACGGTGAGGACGATGAGCACCAGGACCACGCCCTCCACACGCTCGGTGTCAGCCTTCACGGGTTCACCCCCTGATCGGTGTCGGTGTCGCTGAGGCGGCGGTAGTCGCGGCCGAGTTGCCGGATGTCGTCATCGGTGAGGTAGGCGAAGCGGACCCGGACCGGTTCGCGGACGCCGTCGAGGACCACGAACCCCACCCCCGGGGCGGATTCGGGGATGCGGTCGCACAGCGCGCCCCGGTCGCGGGCGCTGTCGCCGAGGACCATGTCCACCTGCTCGGGTTCGGTCAGGCGCAGGCCGATGCGGGTGGGGAAGAGGTCGCGGAACGGCAGCACGTCCTTACGCGGGTCCTGGAGCGCGGCGACGACATGGACGCCGACCGCCCGACCCTGACTGAGGAGGAGGCCGAGGGCTTCCTTGATTCGGTCGCGGACCTTCCGATCGGTGATGTACGCCGTCAACGCGGCGAGTTCGTCGACGACCAGGACGAGCAACGGGTCCTGCGGGGTCGGCATGTGCTGGCGGGTCACCCCGCGCAGCCGGGCCGCCCGCACCCGCATCCGTTTCACGGCTTCTTCCAGGACGCCGGCCATGCTGTCGGGGTCGTCGTAGGCGAACCGGGCGAACAGCGGCACCCCGGCCGCCAGCTCCATGCCGCCCTTCGGATCGAACGCCCACACCTCGACAAGGCCCGACCGGATACCGCCGGCCAGAGACCGGATCAGCGACCACAACACCGACCCCTTGCCCGACCCCGTCGCCCCGGCGATCAGCACATGCGACCCGGCCAGCCGCAGCCGGTAGGTGTTGCCGTTTTCGTCGACGCCGAGGGCGAGCCCGTCGAAGTCCGGCACCTCGGCCACCGGCAGCGGCCTCACGACTTCGGCGAGGGGGTCGCGGCGTACGAGGCGCAGCACCACCCGATCCGGCCGGTCCGTGGAGCGGGCTTGGCCGGTGCGCAGGCGGAAGGCGTAGGCGAGGCGTTCCGCGGCCTGCCCCCAGTCATCCGGGATCTGCCCCGGCAACAGCCGGACGGTCAACTCGTCGCCGTAGCGGTCGCAGCGCACCCGCAGGAGCTGCGGCACGTACCGGTCACCCGCGAACGCGGTCGCCAGCCCACACGTGGCCATCACCGACGCCCACCGCCGCCTGTAGATCACCAGCGTCCGGACACGGGCGACCAAGGGGTACCAGCCGAAGCGCAGCCACGACGACGGGTGCCACCGCCACCAGCCCACGCAGCCGGTGGCTACGGTCAGGGTGACGCCGGTCAGGATCAGGCCCCCGAACTCGACGCGGATCCACAGGGCGAGCGCGGCCGGGGCGGTGAGCCACCAGTACCGGACGGCGAGGACGGTGAGGCGGAACAGGCCCCGGGCGAGCCACCAGAACACCAGCAGCCAACCCGGAACCCGCCACGCCGGAAGACGCACGTTCATCGGCGCCATGGGGATCTTGTCCCCCGGGATGACGTTGATCAGAGGCACAGGTCACCACCCCGACCCGGACGCGCCAACGTCGAGACGCACGAGCGGCACGACATGCGGCGCAGGTCGAACCTGCGCGGCTTCACCCACCGGAAGCACCAGGGGCAGCGGATCGCGCACACCCGCCCCGAGGCCGGCGGCAATCCCAACACCGACCGCAGGACCGCTTCGGTCTCCCGGTAGGCGTGCCGCAGCCCAGCCAGCCGGAGACGGGTGAGGATGAGGGCCGCGCCGACGAGCAGGGGCGCGGCGATGATCAGGGCAGGGGGAACTACGGTGGGCATCACGCCCTCCTTCACCAGATGAGGGATGGGGAGAGCGCGGGACGGGTCGGGACTCTTGGCGGGGAAACGACCCGCCCCGCGCGCAACAGACAGCGGTCAGGCCGCCACCGAGCCGGGAACCGCCGACGCCGGACGGATCGCGGTCGCCCGCAGCGAGTACGCCATCCGGGAGCGGCAGTCACCCGACGTCCGGCCCGGCTTGCACCGCTGCGAATCCACGTAGGGAGTGAGGGTCAGGCCCTCGAACTCCACCGCCGGCGGATACCCCGGCACCGCCGACGGCGGCGGCACCGGCTGCTGCCCGGCGACCACCTTGACCTTCACCTCGGTCGACCGGCCGAACTTGCCCGCCTCCGGGTCGAGGTCCATCACCCGCACCACCCAGACCCGCTCACCGGTGTCCTTGTCCCGCGCCTGGTTGTCCGCCTCACCCCGCCGCTCAAAGTCGATCTGCGGCGACACACCCAGGCAGAGCGCCCCGGCAGGGAACACGTACTCCGACGGGACCGGCACCTTCAACGTCATCGGAACCACGTAGACAGCCTCCTAGCCTCACCAGTCGTCTTCCTGACAACCGGTTGAGCTAACAAGCTACGTCAGCTTGTAAGCACAAGCAAGGTCGAATGCGAGCCGTTCGCACAATGTGGAGAGCTGTCGAGTCGGCACCGACGTGGCCGCAGGGCGGGACGCGCTCTAGCCTGGCGGGGTGACCAGCGAGGCGGACTCCTCCACGCCGATGGCGCGGCTGCTGGAGCGCCGGGAGCTGAGCCCGCTCGACTTGTCCCAACGAGCCGGCGTCGGCGCGCACGAGGTCCGAGCGTTCCTCGACGGCGCAACGCCGAATCCTCTGTTGCTGCGGCAGTTGGCGTCGACAGTCGACCTGCACGCCGCAGACCTGTTCGTGATCGCCGGGCTTCCGGTACCAGACGATCTGGCTCCGCTGGACGCGGTAGCCGGCAGACTCGCCGCCACCCTCGCCGGACTCGCGATTCTGCTACCGGCGTCGCGCCGGCACCAGCTTCGCCAGGCGGTCCGCTCAATGCCCCAGGAGACGCGGACCCAGCCGGTCCCGCCACTGCCGCTGCGCGAGCAGTACCCACCAGGGCCAGGCGGAATGATCCTCCGCATGCTCCGTAATCGGAACCTGGACTGGATCGGCTCGGCCAAGTGCCTGGCCCAACTGACGCCCCACTACCTGGCCGCATCCACGCTCGGGATGATCGGCCACGGACGCAAGGAACTGACGCCCGATTTGCTGGTCAGCTTCGCGACCTTGCTGGCGGTACCCGCCGACGACTTGGCCGCTCTGACCAACATCGCCATACCGCGCGAGGCGCCCTCGATCAATCCGGCGGCCTCGGATGCCGCCCAATTGATCTGGGACATCCGCCGGCTGACCGCCACCCAGACCCAACAGATCCTCGACGAGGCGGAATCCATGCTGGCTGCGCAGGAGGCCCCTCAGCGCAGCGCGTAGGTGTCCTCGATCTCGTGGCGGCTGCCCGGCATCACCAGCACCGACGTCATGATCGGATCGCCGGATGCCTGGTGAACGGTGATGACGACGCTCATCACCGACTCATCGGCCGGCACCTCCAGGGCTTCAGCCTCGACCCCGCTCACCCGCCGGGCGGTCATCCGCTCCGTGGCGTAGTCGGCGCGTAGACCCTTGTGGCGGGCGATGAGGTCGAGCAGGCCACCCGGGATCGGATCCGGCTTGGTGAGCTCGGTACCGACCGCGATGTCCACCGGCACGAACGTGGCCACCAGGTCCACCGGCCCCGCCCCGGACACAGTCCGGCGACGCCGCTCGTACACGGGCGTGCCCTCCGGGATCTTCAACTCCGCAGCGATGCGCGGCGAGGCGAGCACCGGGCCGACGTGCAGGATCTCCGCCTCCCCCATCTCGTCCAGCTCCACCGCGTCACGGGCGTAGTCGGGCGAGGTACGGCCGGACACGGGCCGGCCGCGTACGAAGCTGCCCTTGCCCTGCTGGGACTCGATCCAGCCGTCCTGCTTGAGGATGCCCAACGCCTTGAGCACCGTCGGGCGGGACACCCCGAACTCCGTACAGAGCTGATTCTCCGACGGCAGTGCCGCACCGGGCGCGTAGTCGCCATCCTCGATGCGCTTCCGCAACGTGTTCAACACGCGCAGGTACTTCGGCGTCGGAATCTCGTACGCCATCGCGGGCCACCCCACCTATGAACGCTGCATGAATCTCAGCAGCTTATGAGTTGTTTGCTTGACAGGACAAGTCACGTCAGCCGTTCGGCGTCACCCGCTCCACCGCAGCAGCCAGCCACCCCGACCACGACGACACCACCGCCACCCGCTCGGGTTGAGTCGCGCCGGGCCAGCGGCGGGGCAGGCAGCCATACCCGCCGAACACCCGCAACGCCTCCCGACGCGGCCCGCACGGACCGTCCTCGCCGCAGCCGGCGCAGCGCCCGTCCCCGCTCGACGGCGTGTGCTGGTCAAGCTGCTCCTGCGCCGCCTGGAGCTGATCACGTGCCGCACCTGACAGGTAGACGCTCACCGGGCCGGTCCCTCCGGTGGGAGCTTGCTGGCGCGCACCAGGATCTGCGTCTGCGGACCCCGACGGCCCGACGGCGACAGCTTGACCCCTTCGACCCAGATCCACTCGTCATGGGGCGGGCGATTGACCACCAGCCGGACGCCGGTCACCCACAACCGCACCGGCCCGTCCGACGGGAGAAGCCGGTCATCCGCGTCGATGTCCAGCACCGCGCCGAGCTGTACCCGGATGTCAAACACCACGTCTCCTCACCGCCGGACCCGCGTTGATGCGGGACGGCGCGCGCTCGGGCTTGCGTCGTTGGATGTGGAGGCCGGCGATCTGCGCGAAGACCTCGCGCTTGGCCAGCGCGTTACGGGTGGCTGGATCGATGACGTAACCGGTGAGCCACACCCAGCCGTAGTACGTCGGCCGCTCATCCACCGACGTGACCCGCAGCCACAGCGCCCGGTCGCCGCCGAACTGCACCGACGCCCGACCATCCACCAAGACCAGGTCACCCGGTATCGGCACACCCGGCCGACTCGACGCAGGCGCAGGCGTGCGAGGCACCGGGGCGGGCGGGCCATTCACAGGCCGTCGTTCGGGTCGCGGCCCCACGCCAGCACCCACCCCGGGCCAGCCTCAGCACGCCGCCGAGCGACCGGAACCCGCACAGTCCAGACAGGACCGCCGGGCCAGGGAACGAGTCCGCTCCGACCCCTGCCCCATCCCTCGGATGGCAGTGCGGGCAAGGGTGTACTTCCAGCCCGCGCCCGAGCAGGATTGGCAGTTGGTCGATACGTTCAGCCCCGTCATGCACACAGGTTGTGGCCCGGACCGCCCAACGACCCGGAAAATCCTTCCGGGGTCGCAGCCGACCGAGGGGAGATGGTGAACCGGTGCGCGGGAGAACTTACAACCTGACCATCGGCGAACGCGTCGCCTGGTACCGCTACCGACGCGGACTGTCCCAGGAAGTCCTGGCCGGACTCATCGGCCGTACCGCCGACTGGTTGGGCAAGGTCGAGAACAACCGGATCGAGCTGGACCGGCTCTCCGTCATCAAGTCCCTCGCCGAAGTCCTGGACGTGTCCCTCGGCGACCTGCTCGGCGAACCCTCCCTGCTCGACTGGACCAGCGACAGCGGCACCGCCACCGTCCCCGCCCTTCGCGCAGCCCTGATGAACTACCGCGCCCTCAGCCCGTTCGGCGGCGGCACGGGTGCGGAACCACCGAGCATCGCCGAACTGAAGAAGGAGGTAGGCGCACTCTGGGACGCCTACCAGGACTCCCGATTCGGGTACGTCACCGGCCGCCTACCCCACCTGCTCGACCGCGCCCAGGCCGCCGCCGACCATCACGACGACGACCGGGACCAGGCTCGCCGGCTACTCGGCCTCACGTACCAGCTCGCCGCGACCCAGCTCACCAAGCTGGGAGAGAGTGACCTCGCGTGGATCGCCGCTGACCGGGGCTTGGCGGCCGTCCGCCCGGCCGGCGACCCGCTCATCACCGGCAGTCTGTTTCGGTCCGTCGGCCACGCCCTGCACGCCACCGGGCGCTACGCGGAAGCCGTGCGCCTCACCGAGGACGCCGCTGGCTTCCTTGAGCCCCACCTGAAGAACGCCACGCCAGCGCTGCTCTCCGTCTATGGCACCTTGTTCCTGTCCGGATCGATGGCCGCCGCCCGCGCCAACGACGCCGCTACCGCCCGCACCTTCCTCGCCGCAGCCGACCAGACCGCCGGCCAGCTCGGAGCCGACGCCAACCACCTCTGGACCGCGTTCGGCCCGACCAACGTCGCCATCCACCGCGTCGCCACCGCCGCCGAGCTGGGAGACCTACAAGTCGCCATCGACCTCGGCCCCCGCCTAGACACCACCGGCCTACCGATGGAACGCCGGGTACGGCACGCCCTCGAAGTCGCCCGCGCCTACAGCTCATGGAACCGCATCGACGACGCCCAAGCCGCCCTGCTCGACGCGGAACAGATGGCACCCGAACAGGTCCGCCATCACTTCCTCAGCCGCCAACTCGCCCTGACCTGGATCCGCCGCCAGCGCGGCAAGCCCTCCGCCGAACTGGTCGGACTGGCCCAGCGGCTCAAGGTGCTCGACTGAACCCAGCCCATCTACGCTGCCATGGTGACGGCCAACCAGACGCCACCCATGGCAACCCCACGCGTCGCCGCCGGCGCCCTCTTCTTCGATGACGAAGGCCGCGTGCTCCTCGTACGCCCCAGCTACAAAACCCACTGGGACATCCCCGGCGGCTACGTCGAACCCGGCGAGTCACCCCGCGCCGCCTGCGTGCGCGAGATCGAAGAAGAACTCGGCCTCACGACCCCACTCGGGCCAATGCTGGTCGTTGACTGGGCGCCCGCCGAGCATGAGGGAGACAAGCTTCTCTTCATCTTCGACGCCGGATCTCTAACCACGAAGCAGGAACAGGCCATCCGTTTCGTAGACGCCGAACTCACTGAGTGGCGGTACGTGGCAACTGCCGATCTGGAGCACTACGGACCGGCTCGACTAACCCGGAGACTCCGGACCGCAATCGCAGCACGCGACAGGGGCACTGCTACTTATTCAGAATACGGCAACTCCTTCTAGTCAGGAGGTTTCAAGACAAGCAAGGGTTACCATCAGAGGCTCAATCGTCCTTCAAGCGCCAGCGAGGAAGTTCCCCGCAAGGACCAGCGGTGGTGCATTTGTGAAGCCGGCAGCCCACGTTGCCCATAACGAGAGACCTTGCCGTCTCGACGCTGTCGATATGACAGCGAGCCCTTCTGCTTTAAATCGGAAGCTGCCCCTGAACGTAATTACCGGTGGCGGCCTCAGGCGGCAGGAGGGACATGACAGCCGCTCGCTCTTCTCTGGTCATGCTGAGTAGAAGCGGGAGTGCGTGTCGGATGTAGTCTCGAAGCTCGTAGCTCGCGTTGGTGTGCCCGCTCGCGCTGCCCGTTCGGAGGTCACAGATTAAGCCCCGGGCAGCCCGTACGTTCACAGTAGCGGTTGTAACTACCGTATCCGCGCGATTCGCATGTTGCGCCACTTCTTTGCGCTCCATCACGTCCCGACCTACCGTAGATTCAAAGGTAATAGTAAGTTCAGGAGTTCTGACACCTACATTCTTAACTATGAGACCGGCATCTCTCACCCTGCGTCTTACCTCCCCGAGCGTTGGTGCGCGCAGATCCTGCTCAGGGGGAAGCTTGCTCTTCGAGGCAGCGAAGTGGGCGCTCCAGCCCCACCCACGAAGAACTAGGCAACCGCCCTTAACCAGCCAGCGAGGAACAAGCTCAGGCTCTCCAAGATAATCCGGTTGCTCGACTACACGAAGCCCTCGCGCCGACAGCCTCTCCGCATTCGCGGCAACGATACTCTGGAGGCCGGGAGAGAAGTCTTCGATGTCCATCTCGCCGAGCTGTTCTAGCGAGATGTTTCGACCAACGCGGTGCCAGAAATCAATAGCTTCGGTTTCGACTACTCCTAGCAGGAGAGCCACGTCTTCACCTGTCAGCGGCCCCGCTATCCCAATGCTGCTACGCGGGAAAGAGGAGGCCGTTCCTCCGTGGCCTTCCCAGACCGCTTGCACTACACGCGTCATACGACCAGCTTGTTCCGGCTCCAATAGTTGAGCAAAGAGTTCGACCGCAGCACCAGTCGGCTCTGCGTCTAGTTGCTCTGCCCCCGAGAAGCCTGCCGACGTGTATTCGATGACAGATCTTGACATATCCTCATTCAGAACGCCACGCCCACCTCGCAGGAGTGCATGACTCAACAGGTCAACCACGGGCTCATCGGACTGGCTGATCTCTAGGACCGCGTCGGGGTCGGTTACAAGCACGTCTGACCTATGCGCTTCTTGCGCCAAGTGCTGCTCGGCCTCGGAGTCTCGACCAAAGCCAGAATGCAGAGACATAACAATGGGCTTGTTCGCTGAAATCCATCGCAGCTCGTCTGAGATCCAGCGCGGGTTGTTACTAGGGCGGAGGAATACCAGGCGTTCGCGATTCTCCCTTGGCCAAGAGAGAACCATGTCCGGCGCAAAGGTGTGGTTAAAGTACTCGGTGAAGCGAACCTCAGACGCTGGGTCAGCTCCAGCTAAACGATCTCCGACCAGGGTCTTGATTACCCTCACCCGGTCATCGGGATTCGGGTAGTCAAGCAAGCGATCAAGCAGGGTGGAACGGCCAGGGGACATATCAGCTCACCCTCTCCGCGGCTCGCATAAACTTTACAAGTTCGTCAAGGTGCTCGCTGGAAACAACCAGATGCTCCTGCTTCTCACATAGTGTTATCAGCCACAATCGCTGAGCCGTTTCAAATACGGCAGCCTCGTCTACATTCTTTCTAGCCTCACCCTCGTCCACAGTGCCGAATATCGATTCTCGATGATGGATAACCGCGTCGCGCACATTGTCCGGCGATGTGTGATGATCCCATTTTCGTGCTTGAAATGGCGCCCAGGATATCCACATCATATGATTACATCTGGCCGGCTTTGCTTTATAGGCAACGTAGCATTTAGCCAGGAAGCTCCTGAAATGCTCCGGCAGGTCCGACTCACGCCTATAATTTTTGATCTCGGCGACGAATGATTTGTCTTGAAATGCACCTCCGCGCATCTTGCCGCCAAGGTCAAAGGAGAAGCCTTTCCCGCCATGCGGCCACTCGAACTCAAGCAGTTCCCGCAGTGGCTCATCTTCTATCGTCCACGCGTGGGCAACACGCGTCGACGCGTCAAGCCATTCCTTGGCGCGGCGCAGCCCATCGAACCCCGCTAGTTGTTGGATTTCTCCGGCCATGATCGCAGGCTACAGAGCTGCAAGCAGCGAGTACATACCCCGTTACACAGATTAGGACCCAGTTAGCTGTCGTGTTTCATCACTAGCCCTTGATCGAGCCAGTGAATGGTGTCCTGCTCGGCTTGTGTGCGGTGATCGGTGACGTGAGCGCCAAGTAGCGCAGCCCGGCAAGCAGATGCGATGTACGGGTTAGCTGCCCCTACATGGCCGTCGTCACCACGATCGCCCCGCGCAGCTTGACTGGCGGGACCTCCGCCTTCCGGCGTACCCGAGAGCTTCCAGACGCTGCCGAAACAGTCTCTTTAGGATCAAGGCGCCGCGCAAGCGCGGCGCACCGCAGCCAGCCGCGCCGGCCTGCTGGCGGCCTCCGGCCGGCATCGGTCGGCGCGGCTGGCTGCGGGACGTTTGGGTAGCTGCCTTTGCTACTCGTAGACGCAGGCAGCGCGAAGGATGTCTGCCAGCAGCGACCAGGTGGGCTGCTCGGGCAGTTCTCGGCCTTGGTTCCGTGCCCAGCCGTCCATGCTACCGATCCAGCGGGACGCGGCTTCGAGGTACCGGGGCAGGTCGACGTTCTCCCAGTAGTCCGGAGGTGCGGCCGATTCCTCGGCGAGCGCCCGAACGTAGGCCGCAAGGTCCTCACGGCTTCGGACTGCGCCAGTGTTATTGAGATCCATCAGCGGATGATCGCCTACCCGCGAAGGAGTCCCCACGGGCCCCAACCCCCGCTCACGAGGCCGTGACGATCGCGGGGTACCGAACCACCGCCGAGGGCGGGGCGATCGGCTGCCGCGCCGCTTCGCGGCTTGCCACCGGGTACCGGGGTCCAGGCGCGCGGAGAGCCGGCGACACGGCAAGCCGCCCCCGCGAACGGCCGGGGGCGGTAAGCCGTACGCCGCCGGACAGCCACGCGCCCACCGCGCAGCCGTGCCAGCCACGTGCCAGTAGCCAGTGGCCCAGACGGTCCGCAGCGGTCATAATCGGGCACCACGATCCCGCCGCTGACCAGGCGATCCGGGCAGATCATGACAGCCGAGAACGATCTTCCAAACTGACGGTGCGGGTTCGATTCCCGTCGCCCGCTCCAGGCACTCCGGCCCAGGTCAACGGCATTTTCGCCGCGCCTGGGCCGTTCTCGTGCTAGCTCTCTTTGACCTTGCGTGCCATTGGCAGGCCAGTAGCGCCGGCCGTGCCGTCCGAGGCGGGTTCGCGTGCCGGCCGCGCGGTCCTCTTGCCCTTGGCTGCCGCCTTGCGCTTCGTGTTGCCCTTGGCTGCCGCCTTGCGCTTCGTGGGCGCGTCGCCGGCCGCGCCTGGTTGGGTCGACCCGCCCTCAGCCGCCTCCCGCGCTGCCGACGCGCTACCAGCCGTGCTCCGGGCCGCCTTGACGGTCGGCCTGCCCTTGGTCGGCTTCAGGCTGGCCTGCTTGGTGATGCGGATGCCGGTTCCTCTACGCCACCCGCCCGGAGCCAAGGGCGCTGCGCGTCGGCACGCCGATGCCTGCGGCCACCCTCGATGCCGACCGGGCGGCGCAGTCCCTGGCAGCTATCCGGGGGGTGGGGGCAGCGTGGCGGCCGTGCTCGGATAACGCTTTGCCGAGCTCCGACGGAATGGCCTAGCTTCGCCGGATGGTGGAGATCGAGACTGAGCGGCTCATCCTGCGGGACTGGCGGCATTCCGACCTGGCGCCGTGGACGGCCATGAACGCCGACCCGGAGGTCCGAGAACATCTCGGGCCGCTACTCACTCCGGAGCAGGCCGCGGCCTCGATGCGCAGCTTCCAGGAAGATCTAGACCGGAACGGCTTCAGCTTCTGGGCGGTGGAGGTCCGCGACACAGGGCAATTCGTCGGGTTCGCTGGCCTGGACGTGGTGGACGAGGGGATGCCGTTTACCGGCGTGGAGGCTGGCTGGCGGCTGTCCCGGTCGGCTTGGGGGCACGGGTACGCCACGGAGGCGGCGGTGGCGGTGTTGCGATACGGCTTCGACAAGGTCGGGTTAACCGAGATTCTGGCGGTGACCACCAAGGCGAACCTGCGTTCGCAGGCGGTGATGCGCCGGATCGGCATGACCACGGACCCGGCAGAGGACTTTGACGACCCCGAGGTGGACGAGGGTCCCTTGCGCCGTTGCGTGCTGTACCGCAAGCGTGCGGATGTGGTCTCCGAGACGTAGGCGACGTCTCCCGGCAGCAGCCGAGTGCCATCAACGTGCCAACGCCCTCTGGCTTGGCTGTACAGCCATCCGTACAGCCAAGACCGCCCGCCGACGTCGACGCCGCCCGACAACGACGGACGGGCTGACCATGGGCTCAGCACCGGAGCAGTTGTCCGTGATCTTCTTCTGAATCGGATGGCCAGCACGGGCCATCCGTGGGCCAGTAACCGTGGCGCGCAGAGGGCACGAGCGGGCACTAGACGCAACCTGGCCGGCCGCCGCTTCCACCTTCCGGCGCCGTCGGTCAGGACTGGCTACGTGACCACTGCTGGTTCGTGCCGCCGCCGCACCCGGACTGCTGGATGTCCGCGCCGTCGCCGGTGCCGGCGTTGACCACGTCGAGGCACCTGCCGCTGTGCCGGGCCCGGAGCTGGAAGTAGCTCCCGGTCGCGGCCCACTGCCACTGCTGGTTGGCGCCGCTGCCGCAGGTGTACTGGATGATGTTGGCGCCGTCGGCGGTGGACGCGTTGGCGACGTCGAGGCACTTGCCGCTGTTCTGGTTGACGACGCGGAAGTAGCCGCCCCCGGCGTCCTGGAACTCCCACCGCTGGTTGCCGCCGCCGTTCCAGGCGTACTGCTTGACCTCGGCGTTGTTCGCCGTCGAGTTGCCCACCACGTCCATCACCCGGCCGCTGTGCCGGGCGGTGATGCGGTAGTAGGCGGGCGAGTTGCCGGTGATCGTCCCCGTGGCCGTGTCGATGGTGACGGACGGGTACCAGGTCAGGCTCATGCTGGTGCTGGACGGGAAGGTGATCGGCAGCCACACGTACTGCGAGTCGCCGACGGGCCCGCCCCAGGCGCCCGCCCAGCGGTCACCGAGGTACAGGTAGCTGGTGGTGGAGGTGCCCTGGATCGGCAACACGAAGGCCGGCTGGGAGCTGAATGTGGTGCTGTTGCCCACGTCGGTCCAGCCGCTCCAGGGCCCCGAGATGCTCTGCGCGGTGGCGTACTTGGCCTGGTTCGGGCTCCAGCCCGTCGCCCCCGAGGTCAGCAGGAAGTACGTGCTGCCCCGCTTGAACAGGGCGGGTGCCTCGCGGTGGGCGCCGTCCCAGAAGTTGCCGACGAGGCTGGCGACGTTGAGGTAGTCCGCCGTGAGCCGATAGATGTGCAGGTCGTAGTTGTCGTCGGCGGCCGAGATCATGTACGCGGTGCCGTTGTCGTTGTAGAGCGTGATGTCCCGGGACATGTGCTGCCCGAGCGGCCGGAAGCTGCCGTGGTAGGTGTAGTTGCCGTCCACCGTGGCCGACGAGGCGACGGCGGCCCGCGCCTCGTTGTAGTCGGACCCGTTCTCCTTGTGCATCCACATCACGTACCGGCCGGTGCTGGCGTTGTAGATGACCTTCGGTCGCTCGATGTTGGCGACCCGCAACTCGGCTGCCGACGACTGGGTCAGGACGTTGTTGCGGAACTCCCAGGTGCGCAGGTCCGTGGAGCGGTAGACGGAGACCGCCCGGAAGGTGTTGTCCGGGTTGCGGTTCTCGCCGAACCAGTAGTAGTAGTTGTCGACCTTGAGGACGCCACCCCCGTGGGCGTGCACCACGGCCCCGCTGGTGTCGGTGAACTGCGTGCCGTTGGTGACGGTCACCGGCGCTGCCTGGGCACCCGCCGCCGGGATGACCACCGTCGCCACGGCCACAGTCAGCGCCACCCCGAGTGACAGGAGGCGTCCGCTTCTTCTCATTCGCTCGTCCTTCCGTGGACCGGGCCGGCCTCGACCCCCACCGCACGATCCGGCGATGCGATGCCGTCGGAGCTGGGCTGCACCTGCATTAACCCATTGATGGTTACGCATCCGCAACACCGTGGTAACCGGACTTCGGGCAGGCCACCACAACCACAGACAGGCCGATCAGGGAGAGGCCACCGCGACACGAGCGCCTCCGCACCGCTGGTCGGGTTCTCGGCGTCGGCCCACCTGGGCCGACGCCGAGAACCCTCCAGGCAAGCCCGGTCAGGCGCCGGTCACCGGCCGCAGGTCAACGGGGGGACGGCCGCCGTCCCGCTGGACCGCACCATCATCCCGAACGTCGTCGAGGCGCCCGGTGCCAACGTGCCGTTGTACGGCGCGTTGCCGACGACGACGTCGGCGCCGGTGGTCTGCACCACCCCGTTCCAGGCCGTCTGGATGCGCTCGTCGCCGGGCCACCGCCAGGAGACGTGCCAGCCCTGGACCGGTGCGCTCCCGGTGGCGCGCACGGTGACCGTGGCGACGAAGCCGCCGGGATAGCGGTTGTCGATGGTGGTGGTCGCGCTGCACGACGACTGGTCCGCGGTTCGGGCCGGCCCGCCGATCATGTACGGGTCCCGCTTGCCGTCGGGCTCGCTGAACCGGAACCAGTAGTCGGTGCTCGGGGTCAACCCGCCGATGGTCACCTTCCCGTTGCGCTCGGGCCCGGTGAGCGCCTGGGCGGCGGGGTTCTGCCACTTCTCGGCGTCCCCGCGGCTGGTGAAGAGGACGACCTGCATCGGCGGGTCGTAGCCGCAGGGCGGGCTGAGCAACATGGAGTAGGTGATGGTCAGGCTCGTCGCGGTGGTCTCCGACACCTGACCCCAGATCGGCAGCGCCGGCGGACACGCCACCGTCGGCGTCGGGATCGGTGGTGTCGGCGTCAGCTGGGCGGAGGGCGCGCCGGCGGCGCCGGCCGTCCCGGCCCAGAAGGCCAGGGTCAGGGTCGCGGCGGCCAGCACCACGCCGGGCATGCGGAGCATCCGTACCTCCTCGGATCGAGGGCACCGGCCGCAGGGAGGACCGGCCGGTGTCGGGGGTTGGTAACTGCCGGTCGCCCGGGACCGGCCGCCAGGTCCGACCCAGGCGTAGGCGTCGACGCCGGCCGGATCGTGGCCGGGCCGACGGGAATGGCGAGGGCTGCCCGGCGCGCGGTGGCCTGCCACCCCGCGCACCCTCTCAGGCCGGGATCGAGTGCCTCGCGCCGGCTCCAGAGCGAGACTCAGCGACAGCTTTCCATTCGAAGAACATCGATGCAATAAGCCGATCCGGCCGGGCTGGGGCAGCCGTCAGGGCAGCCGGCGCTCGGCGTCGAGGCGGTCGACGACGCGACTGGCGATCCGTTCGAGGGTACGCACCTCGTCCGGGTCGAGCTGGTCGAAGACGAGCCGCCGGACGGTGTCGACGTGCGCGGGCGCGGCGGCCTCGATCGCGGCCCGGCCCGTGGCGGTGGGCGTCACATAGGCGCCCCGCGCGTCTTGGGGGCACTCCTCGCGGTCGATCAGGCCCCGGCGCTGCATGCGGCCCAGGTGGTGCGACAACCGGCTCTGCTCCCACGCCGACGCCGCCGCCATCCGGATCAGGAACCGGTACGCGGCGCTGTACGCGGCCCGGCTTCAGCCCGGCCAGAGCGTGCAGCTACCCGCGGCGCCCTTCCTGCACCTGTTCGTGCCCCGGGGTGCGGTGGCCCTCGAAGGCTCCGGCGCGCTCGGCACCGCCGACGCGGTCCGCTTCACCGCCACCGGCGGGCAGCGGGTCACGGCCACCGAGCCGGCCGAGATCCTGGTCTGGGAGATGCACGCCACCGTCGCCCGCTGAGCCGGCACGGACGACGACGTGGGGTGCCCACCCGGGCACCCCACGTTTCGGCCGGCCCTGCCGACCGGCCAGGCATGGCGGCGGCCACGGGCCCGGAGTTTGGCCTGCGTACGATGCGGGGCCGGACATCGGCTCGTCCCGGCGGAGGTAGCGGCAGATGGCAGCCCAGCACGAGGGGTTCGCCCTCGGCGTCGACCTCGGCACGTCCAACACGGTGGCCGTGCTGCGCTGGCCCGACGGCCGGACCCGGCCGCTGCTGGTCGACGGGCAACCGGTCGTCCCCTCCGGGGTGTACGCCGACACCGACGGCCGGCTGCACGTCGGCCGGGACGCCCGACGGCTGGCGCAGGCCGACCCGGGGCGCTACGAGCCGAACCCGAAGCGCCGGATCGACGCCCCGACCGTGCCGCTGGGCGACCGCGAGTACGCCCCCGCCGACCTGCTCGCCGCGATCCTGCACGCGGTGGGACAGGCGGCCCTCGCCGCAGTCGGCTTCCTGCCCCCGGCGGTGCTCACCTGCCCGGCGTCCTGGGATGAAGCCCGCCGCCAGATCCTCGCCGACGCGCTGCTGCGGGCGGGCTGGCCGCAGGCCGCCGAGCACACCCTGTCCGGCCCGACCCCGCCCGGCACCCGGCTGCTGCGCGAGCCCGTCGCCGCCGCCCGCTACTACGCCCAGGTGCTGCGCCGGCCGGTGCCCGTCGGTGGCTCGATCGCCGTGTTCGACCTCGGCGGCGGCACCCTCGACGTGGCGGTGCTGCGCAACGAGGGCGCCGACCCGTGGGGCGACTCGGGATTCACCGTGACCGCCACCGGCGGCGTGCCCGACCTGGGCGGGCTGGACCTGGACGCGGCCCTGGTGGCCCGGATGGGCGAGCTGGTGTCCGCGACCCACCCGCAGGTGTGGCAGCGGCTCACCCGGCCGGCCGACGCGCCGCAGTGGCGCGACCGGCACCAGCTCTGGGAGGGCGTCCGCGAGGCGCGGGAGATGCTGTCCCGGGCGACCGTCGCGCCGGTGGTCGTGCCGGGCCTGCCGGCGGTGGTCGAGCTGACCCGCGACGACGCCGAACGGGTGGCCGCCCCGCTGCTGGCCCGGGCCGTGGCCGAGACCCGCCGGGTGATCGCCGCCGCCGGGCTCACCCCCGACCGGCTCGCCAGCCTGTTCCTGGTGGGCGGCCCGACCCGGATGCCGCTGGTGGCCCGCATGCTGCACGCCGAGCTGGGCGTCGCGCCGACGGTGCTGGAGCAGCCGGAACTGCCGGTGGCCGAGGGGGCGCTGACCGACCT
>NZ_SMKJ01000606.1:0-1066 GCF_004348615.1 Micromonospora sp. KC207 | reverse complement strand
CGGTGGGGGAGGTGGCCGACGCTGTCGCCCGGGTGGTGACGGCGCACCCCGGCATGACGGTCGCCCTGCGGGTCGAGCACGACGGGCAGGCGTACCCGCTGCGGGTCGGCTGGTCGGACGGGCGGGTGACGGTCGGCGCGGAGGCCGCGGCCGTACCGCCGCCGGTGTGGCCGCTGTCGGTCAAGACCGTACCGGCGTGGACGTCCGGCGCCGACGGGGTGAAGGCGGACCCGGCGGCCCGGCTGGCGGAGCTGATCCGGCGCGACCCGTCGCTGCTCGACGCCACCGACCCGCACGTTGACCCCGCGCGCTGACCCGCCGCGTCCTCGCCCCGCCCGGCGACGCCACCGCCGCGTTGGCCAGGGCGGCTGCTCGCCACCTGGCGGCGTGAGAGGGGAACCCTTCTCTACCGTAGGCGTTAACAGGGGGCCCTTCCTTGCGGCTAACCTCGGGCGGTGGCCGCACCCGATCTGACCCTCGTCGCCAGCCTGCGACCGGCCGCGCTGGACGGCCGGCGCGGCGTGGTCCGGCTGCACCCGGAGGTGCTGACGGCGCTGGCGCTACGGCCCGGCGACCCGGTGCGGCTCGCCGGCCGCCGGGTGACCGCCGGAATCGTCGCGCCGGCCGGGCCGGCCGCGAGCACGGCGCTGCTCTACGCCGACGACCTGCTGCTGGGCAACCTGGGGGTACGCGATGGCGGGCAGGTGACGGTGAGCCGGACGCCGGTGATCCCGGCCCGTTGGGTGACCCTGACCGGGCCGGTCCAGGTCACCGCCGCGGTCTCCCCGGAGATGCTCCGCCTCGCGCTGCTCGGCAAAGTGGTCACCGCCGGGGACGACGTCTCCCTGCTGCCGCAGGACGTGCTGCCGGACGCCTCGGTGCGCGCCCTCGTGGCGGCGGCCCGGCACAGTCTGTCCACCACCGTCGGGTACGCCTGGACGAGCACCCTGCTCACCGTGGCCGCCGCCGAGCCGGACGTCGCCGCACTGGTCACCATGGACACCGTGGTCGGCTGGGAGCACGGGCCGGTCACCCGGACCGGCGGCTGGGCCGGCCCCACCCGCGC
>NZ_SMKJ01000605.1:0-1087 GCF_004348615.1 Micromonospora sp. KC207 | reverse complement strand
CGCGCGGCGTGCGGTACCCGCTAACCGCGTTGCTGGCGGTGGCGGTCTGCGCCGTCATGGCCGGAGCATCGTCTTTCGCAGCGATCACGGATTGGCTGCATGACCTGGACGAAGACGCCCAGGACCGGCTCGGGTTCACCCGAGGCGTGCCGGTCGGCAGCACCGTCTGGCGACTGTTGACCCGCCTGGACGACAGCCTGCTCAGCATCATCCTCGCCGGCTGGCTACGCACGCGTACTCCCGCCGTGCCAGCACGATCGAAGCGGTACCGCACGGTGATCGCCATCGATGGCAAGACCCTGCGCGCCGCCCGCCTGACCGACGGCCGCCAGGTCCATCTGCTGTCCGCGCTGGACACCGGCACCGGCGTCGTGCTTGCCCAGATCACCGTGGACGCCAAGAGCAATGAGATCCCGGCGTTCGCACCGCTGCTCGACGCCGTGGAGACGGTGCTCGGCACCCTCGCCGGGGTGCTATTCACCGCCGATGCCCTACACACCCAGACCAGGCACGCCGAGGAGGTCACGCGCCGGGGCGCGCACCTGATGGTCCAGGTCAAAGCCAACCAGCCGACCCTGTTCACACAGCTCAAACGCCTACCCTGGGCACAGATCCCGGTCGGGGACCGGACCCACGACCGCGGCCACGGCCGCCGCGAGACCCGCACCGTCAAAGCCGTCACCGTCGGCACGCCCGGTGGTATCGGATTCCCGCACGCCGAGCAGGCCGTCCGGATCACCCGCACCCGCATCGTCGCTGGTAAAACCAGCCGTGAAACCGCCTATCTGACCGTGTCACTACCCGCCGGCCAGGCACTGCCCAGCGACCTACAGACCTGGATCCGCGGGCACTGGCACATCGAGAACATGATCCACCACGTCCGCGACGTGACGTTCCGTGAAGATCTACACCACACCAGAACCGGCAACGGACCCGCCGTCATCGCCACCCTGCGTAATACCGCGATCGGCTACCACCGCACCACCGGCGCGACCAACATCGCCCGCGCCACCCGCCAGGCCAACCGCCGCCCCCACGACCTCATCACCGCCGTGACCAGCAGTTACCGCAGAACGCAATGACCCTG
>NZ_SMKJ01000604.1:0-1125 GCF_004348615.1 Micromonospora sp. KC207 | reverse complement strand
GTGAGGAGTTTGCGGACCTCGGTGTGGACCCAGCGGACCTTGGCCAGGATCTCGCCGGGGGTCGCGGTCCAGACGAACGGTTTCGCGTCGGTGTTCCACGCGGTGACGTAGTCGTTGATCGCCCTGGTCAGGCGGGTGACGGAGGTGAAGGTGCCGCGCGGGATCGCCTGCCGGGTGATGATCCCGAACCAGATCTCGATCATGTTCAGCCACGAAGAGCCGGTAGGGGTGAAGTGGAAGACGATCCGGGGGTTGGCGGCGAGCCAGGCTTTCACCTCGTCAGTGGCGTGGGTGGACAGGTTGTCGACGACCACGTGCAGCTCGCGGTCGGGGTAGGCGGCGGCGACGGACTTCATGAAGGTCAGGAACTCGCTGCCGCGTCGTTTCGGGAAGCATCGGGCGGTGACCTGGCCGGTGGCGGCATCGAGGGCGGCGAACAGGTTCGTGGTGCCGTGCCGGACGTGGTCGTGGGTGCGTTTCTCGGTGCGGTCGAAGTCGATCGGCAGCAGCGGCTGGGTCCGGTCGAGGGCTTGGACCTGCGTTTTCTCATCGACGCAGAGGACGACCGCCCCGTCGGGCGGGTTCAGGTAGAGGCCGACGATGTCGACGACCTTGTCGGCGAACGCCGGATCCCTGGAGAGCTTGAAGGCGCCGCAGCGGTGCGGGGCAAGTCCATGCTGGCGCCACAGGTCGGCGACGAAGTTGTGCGACACCGTGATGTTCTCGTGTCTGGCCAGGTAGTTCGCCAGTTCCCGGCTCGACCAGTGCGTCAGGCCGGTCACCGCCGGTGGCGTCATCCGGGTCAGGGCGAGGATCCGTGCCCGTGCCGGCCCGGGAACCTCGGCAGGCTTACCCGGGCGGGGCCGATCGGCAAGACCTGCCACGCCATGGGCGTGGTACCGGCGTACCCAGGTGTTCACCGTCGGACGCGACACCCCGGCCAGGACCGCGACCTCCTCCGCGCTGTGGCCCTCGTCGCGCCACAACACCATCCGCGCCTGCCCCGCCACCACCGCGTCCACCCTCCGGTCACCGACCAGACCGGACAGCTCAGTCCGCTGCTGCTGCGTCAACGCCACGAGCCAGAGTCGATCACCACGAGGTAACACCAAGCCACGTAAAACA
>NZ_SMKJ01000603.1:0-1128 GCF_004348615.1 Micromonospora sp. KC207 | reverse complement strand
GCCCAACCTGCGGGAAGGCGACCCGTGACATGATCGGCGGCGCGATGTCTGAGCCCACTTTCGCCACCCTCGTCAGCCGGTGGTACGAGCAGAACGCCCGCGACCTGCCGTGGCGCGTGACCGGCGTGGGCGCCTGGGCGATCCTGGTCAGCGAGGTCATGCTCCAGCAGACGCCCGTGGTGCGGGTGCTGCCGGCGTTCCAGGCGTGGCTGGCCCGCTGGCCCACGCCCGCCGCGCTGGCCGCCGACACGCCCGCCGAGGCGATCCGGATGTGGGGGCGGCTCGGCTACCCACGCCGGGCGATGCGGCTACGCGAGTGCGCGGTGGCTATCGTCGAGCGGCACGGCGGCGAGGTGCCGGACCGGCTGGACCAGCTCCTGGCCCTGCCGGGGGTCGGCACGTACACGGCCCGCGCAGTGGCCGCCTTCGCGTACGGGCAGCGGCACCCGGTCGTGGACACCAACGTGCGGCGGGTGGTCTGCCGGGCGATCGCCGGGGAGCCGGACGCCGGCCCGGCCACCCGCCCCGCCGACCTCGTGGCCACCGAGGAGTTGCTGCCGGCGGAGCCGGCAGCGGCGGCGCTGGCCAGCGCCGCGTTCATGGAGCTGGGGGCGGTGATCTGCACCGCCCGGTCGCCCCGGTGCGCTGCCTGCCCGGTGGAGTCGGTCTGCGCCTGGCGGGCCTCCGGGCAGGAGGCTCCGGCCGGTCCGACGCGGCGTCCGCAGCGGTACGCGGGCACGGACCGCCAGGTCCGCGGGCTGCTGCTGGCGGTGCTGCGGGAGGCCAGCGGCCCGGTGCCGCACCAGCGGCTGGACCAGGTGTGGACCGACGACGTCCAGCGCTCGCGGGCGCTGGCCGGGCTGGTCACCGACGGCCTGGTGGAACCGGTCGGCGGGGAGTCGTTCCGCCTCGCCGGCGACGGCCCGGCGCTCCCGGCCCCGGCCCTCGAGCCCTGACCCGGGCCGCCCGGCCCTGGAAAACCTGACCGCAGCCGCCATGTCGCCGGTATCGCGGCCTCCGCACCCCCCGATACCCCCAGGTCGCCGACATCGCGGCACGCCATCCGTGCCGGGCGTGGCATTGGGGTGGTTGAGCGCGAACGGGCGACGGCCCGGCGGCTTTCGCCGC
>NZ_SMKJ01000602.1:0-1138 GCF_004348615.1 Micromonospora sp. KC207 | reverse complement strand
GCGGTGGGGGTGGGCGGGCGCAGCCCGAGGTTGGACGGCGCGTCGAGGACGGCGATCCGGCGCATCATTGGCTCCCGTCCTCGTGGGTCGGGCGGGCCGGCGAACGCCGGCCCGCGCTGGCGTACGGCGGAACTCAGAACAGGGCGCTGGCCAGGGCCCGGCGGGCGGAGGCGACGGCGGGATCGTCCTGACCGGCGACGGTGAACAGGCCGACCAGGTGCTGGCGTACCTTCTCCCGGTCGTCGCCGGCGGTGCGGCGGACCAGGCCGACCAGTCGGGCGTACGCCTGCTCGGCCACGCCGCTGAGCACCTCGATGTCGGCGGCGAGCAGCTGGGCCTCGACGTCGTCGGGGTTGGCCTCGGCGGCGGCGAGCGCCGCGCCCGGCTCGGCGCCGGCAACCCGGCGGGCCAGCCCGACCTGGGCCAGGCCGGCCTCGGCCGCGGCGTCCGCCGGCGACTCGGCCAGGATCTTCCTGTACGCCTGCTCGGCGGCATCCAGGTCGCCGCTCATCAGGGCGTCGTCGGCCGCGTCGAGGCGCGGGTCCTCCGGCTCGGCGACGCTGACCCCGCCGGCCTTGAGCACCGCGCCGATCCACTGTCGCAGCTGCGCCTCGGGGACCACCCCGGAGAACGCGTCGACGGGCCGGCCGCCGACCACGGCGTAGACGGTGGGGATCCCCTGCACCTGGAACATCTGAGCGATCCGGGGGTTGTCCTGGACGTCGATGCGGGCGAGCGTCCACGCGCCACCGCCCTCGGCGGCCAGCCGCTCCAGCACCGGGGCGAACTGGTCGCTCTCCGGGTACCCGGCCGCGCCGAAGAAGACCACCACGGGCATGGTGGTCGACCGTTCGAGCACCTCGGCCTGGAGATTCGCCTCTGTCACGTCGACCACCGACCTGCCGCCGGCAGCGGCCGGCAGACCGGAGGACGGACCGGCCTGGGCCGGTGTGTTGGTTCGGGCGGAGGCCGGTGCGGTGCCGCGCAGTGCGCTGAGGTCGACCGCGCCGCGGGTGAAGATCGACGAGGTGATCCGTGGGTCGCTCATGGTTGTCTAGTCTCGCACGTGTCCCGCCGAACTCAGATCAACCGCGACGGCGACAGTTGCGACTCTCACCCCTGCTCAACCCCGCTCATC
>NZ_SMKJ01000601.1:0-1161 GCF_004348615.1 Micromonospora sp. KC207 | reverse complement strand
GGCCCACAGTGACCCGGCCCCCGTGCCGGCCGGGCGCGTCACCACCACCACACCCACGGTGACGGCAACGTGACAGAGTGGTCGGCATAGTGGCCGGCAGAACGGTGCCGTGGTCGCCCGACCTTGATCCAGGAGCACCGCCTGCGGGAGGGGTCCCATGAGTCGTCTACTGATCGTCAGCCGGATCATCCCCGGCGCAGAAGGACGTGTGGCGCAGATCTTCGCCGAGTCCGACGCGACGGAACTGCCGGGCCTCACCGGCGTCCGGCACCGCTCCCTGTACTGCCTGCACGACCTGTGCGTACACCTGATGGAGACCGCCGACGTCGACGCCGACGCCCTCGCCGCGGCCCGCAACCACCCGCTCTACCTCCAGGTCAACGAGCGGCTCTCCGCGCACACCTCGCCGTACCTGCCGACCTGGCGCTCACCGCGCGACGCGATCGCCGGCTGCTTCTACAGCTGGGACGCCACCCCGTCGGTCAGCACCACCCGCACAGCCGGCTGAGCCGAAAGTCGGACGCATGCCCACCGACGCACCGCACGTACTGATCATCGGGGCCGGCACCGGCGGTCTCTGCCTGGCCCACGGACTGCGCCGGGCCGGCATCAGTGTCTCCGTCTACGAACGGCACGCCACCCGCATCGACGGGCTGCTCGGTTACCGGGTCGGCATCGGACCAACCGGCAGCAAGGCGCTGCGGGAGTGCCTCCCGCCGGAGCTGTTCGACATCTTCGTCGCCACCTGCGCCCGCTCCCCCCGCTACTTCAACGTGGTCACCGAGCGGCTGCGCCAGACCGCGTCGTTCCCACTGCGCCCGGACACCGACGAGGTCGGCACCGAACGCTCGGTCGCCCGGATGACCCTGCGCCAGGTCCTGCTCACCGGCCTGGAGGACGCCGTCGAGTTCGACAAGACGTTCACCCGCTACCAGCAACGCGACGACGGCACGGTCACCGCGCTCTTCGCCGACGGCACCACCGCCACCGGCGACCTGCTGGTCGCCGCCGACGGCACGCACTCCGCGGTCCGCCGCCAGTACCTGCCACACGCGGTGATCCGGGACGCCGGGACCATCAACATCGCCACCCGTATCCCGCTGACCGAGCACACCCGGGGGCTGCTGCCCGACCGCGTCGCGCAGGGCATCTCGCTGGTCT
>NZ_SMKJ01000600.1:0-1174 GCF_004348615.1 Micromonospora sp. KC207 | reverse complement strand
GCAGGGGCTTTGCGTAGTCGATTGAGGTGTGTCTGACCTGGCCGTATGTAGGGCCGTGGCCTGGGTGGAGGGTGACGCGGAACGGGTGCGGCCCGTCGGTGATCATGGAGTTGCTGAGACAACATGACACCGAGAAGGACCACACCCGCGCATGTCATCATCGCTGATCGACGTGATCCGTCAGCACACCCCCGCCCCGACTGATTCCCCGACGGGTGGCCGTGAGGCGTATGGCCTGTTGACGGCTCTGGCGCGGGTGTCTGACCCGCGCGACCCCCGAGGGGTTCGGTATCCCCTGGCGAGTGTGCTCGCGGTCGCGGTGTGCGCGGTCATGGCCGGGGCTTCCACGTTCGCCGCGATCGGCGACTGGGTCGACGACCTCGATGCGTCGGCGTGGGGTCGGCTCGGGTTCACCGGTCGGGTGCCGGTGTTGACCACGGTGTGGCGGTTGCTGGTCCGCGTTGACGCCGAGACGTTGACCGCGGTCCTGGCCGATTGGCTGTGCTCCCGGCTGTCGGCGCCGCCGCCGGTGCGGCGGGTCGTCGCTGTTGACGGCAAGGTGGTGCGGGGCGCGGTCCTGCCCGAAGGGCGGGTTCACCTGCTGTCGGCCTACGACACGTCGACCGGTGTGGTGTTGGCGCAGGTCCAGGTCGCGGCGAAGTCGAACGAGATCCCGGCGTTCGCCCCGCTGCTGGAGCAGGTCAAGGCGCGGTTGGGTGGCCTGGCAGGTGTCGTGATCGTTGCCGACGCCCTCCACACGCAGGTCGCCCACGCTCGGGCTGTCGCCGCTGCCGGCGGGCACCTGTATGTGTCGGTGAAGGGCAACCAGCCGACGTTGTTCACCCAGCTCAAGCGGTTGCCGTGGGTCGATGTGCCGGTCGGGGACCAACACCGCGACACCGGCCACGGCCGCCGCGAGACCCGGACCGTCAAGGCGCTGACCCTCCAGACACCCGGCGGCATCGGCTTCCTCCACGCACAGCAGGCCGTCCGGATCACCCGCACCCGCACGGTGGCCGGCAAACGCACACGCGAGACCGTCTATCTGGTGATGTCGTTGCCCGCCGCCGACGCCCAACCTGCTGACCTGCAGGAATGGGCCCGCCTGGAATGGCACATCGAGAACCGGCTGCACTGGGTCCGCGACGTGACCTTCCACGAGGACGCCCACCGG
>NZ_SMKJ01000599.1:0-1175 GCF_004348615.1 Micromonospora sp. KC207 | reverse complement strand
GTGCGGGCGGGGTGCCGTTGCCCACCGGTCGGGCGGCGGGCGTCCCGTTGCCGGCGGCCCGCGCGGTGGCCGGCGCGACGGTTCCGCCCGGCGCGACCGTGAGGCCGAGCAGGCCGGCCGCCTCCGGGCCGAGGCGGACCAGGGGGCCGCCGAGGTCGAGCTTCACTCGGGGTCCGCGCCGACCGGTGCTGCCGGTGGGCTTCGCCGGTGCCGCCGGCGCGGTACGGACCGGGGCGGTCAGCGCCCGCAGGTTCGGCGCGGCACCCTCCACCCACAGCGCGGTGGCCACCCGGCGGAGCTGGTCGAGCCCGCTGCGGTGCGAGGTGTTCACCGGCATGGCGAGATGGTCCCGCCCGCGCAGGTTGTCGCTGACCAGCGAGGCGAGCTGCCCCGCGCCGACCTGGAGGAAGACCCGGAACCCGTCGGCGTACATCGCGTCGACGGTCTGCCGGAACCAGACCGGCTCCATCATGTGCCGGACGAAGATGTGGTTGACCTGGTCCTCGTCGTCCGGGAACGGCGCGTGCAGGGTCGCCGACCACACCGGCATCCGGGTCGGGTGGACCTCCCACCGGCCAAGCGCCGCGCCGATCGAGGTCAGCCCCTCGGCGAAGGCCGGAGTGTGGAACGCCGAGCGGAACGGCAGCTTCTGGCACAGGATGTTGCGGGTACGCAGCGCCTCCACCAGCCGGTCCACCTGCGTCTCCGGCCCGTTCACCACGGACTGGCCCGGCGCGTTGTCGTGCGAGAGGACGACCCCGGGGAAGTCCCCGAGCAGCGGGGTGACCCGGTCGGCGCCCGCGCCGACCGCCGCGAAGACGTACCCGGAAACCTCCACCGAGTCGGCGTTGAACAGCTCCAGGAACTCGTCCATCGCGGCGGTGCTGATCTGGCCGCTGACGGCGGCGGCGGTCCACTCGCCGATGCTGTGCCCGGACACGGCGTCGGGCCGCACGTCGATGCGTTCCAGCGCCTCGTTGAGCAGTTTGCCGACCTCGATCAGGCCGGCGCCGTGCCGGCCCAGGTCGGCGGCGGACCATTCCCGATCGGGCAGCCCGAAGTGGGCGGCCAGGTCGGCGGTGCGTGGCGAGAACTCCGCCTCCAGACCGGGGAAGACGAACGCGAGCTTGCCCGCCCCGTCGGCCAGCAGCGGCTCCGGGCTGAACCAGATGTCC
>NZ_SMKJ01000598.1:0-1196 GCF_004348615.1 Micromonospora sp. KC207 | reverse complement strand
GGCCGAGGGTGTCGATGACCCGGTGGGCGGCGGAGTGCGACACCCCGAACAGCGGACCGATCTGCCGCATGGTCAGGTTCGTGCGCCAGTACACGGCCACCAGCAGCACCCGGTCTGCGAGGTCGAGCGACCACTGCCGGCCCGGCCGCCCGTCGGCGATGGCATCCCCGCCGCGTTCGGCGACCAGCCTGACCAGCGTGCGGAACTGGGCGGGCTGCAGCCCGGTGAACGGAAAGATCCACTCCGGGCGAGCTGCCGTGATCACCTGCACCACAACATGATCCACCATGGACCCGCCACCGAGTTACGAGACATCCTTTAGTGGGGCGATCGAACCATCGTCGGTCTGAATGGAGAGATCGGTAAGTGACTCGTCCTGATTAATGTGAAGCGCTTCTACGGTCTGGGAACTCGTGACGCCGGTCATGGGGTCATGCGCTAGAACTTCGTCGCCCACGGCAACTTCAGCGATAGGGCGGGTGGTGCCGTCGGCCATGAGTACGGATGTGGCAGGGTCGAAGCTGTGCTTGGCGCAGCCGGACTTCGCTGCAGGTGCACCACCGCCACCATTGTTGGAAGGCTTCCCCTTGGTCGTTGGCCCTGGTTCCTTCGTCGGCGGCTTTGGCGGTTTCGGGGCGGGGGCTTGGCTGGCTGCGGACCGGGCGTCCGCCTTGATGGCTGCCATCTCGCGGGCGTCGGCTGCATGGTCGATCTTGGGTGCAGGGCCGGTCGGTGCTTTGCCGAGGGCCGCCTTTGCTTTGTCGGCGATCCAGCCGGCGCTGGCCTTGCACCAGGACTTGATTTTGCACGCCCAGTCGAGGACGGGAACGGTGGAGACGGCCGACACGGCCGCGTCCGTGTAGTTGCCCTCCGTAATGTAGATGATCGCGTTGGCGACGTCGCAGATTGCTCCTGCAGGCAGAACGAGGCCACAACCATCAAGGTTCTCGTGCCGGCGCTGGGATTTGGTCTTCTTGGGGAAGCCGCTGTCTCCGCTGCTGGCAGAGGGTTCGCCTTGGCCTTGACCGTGTGTGCCTTCGACTGCGTTTTGGCATTCGTAACCGCCCAGGCCGGCACCCCAGCATGGGGTGAGGTTCTGGAGGTCATTTGGATTCCCGTACTCGGGGATGATTTCGCCGCTGGGGTCGCTGTAGGTGATGGGGTTGTTGGCGGCGTAGGTGTAGGCGGGGAGTTGG
>NZ_SMKJ01000060.1:0-27208 GCF_004348615.1 Micromonospora sp. KC207 | reverse complement strand
GTCCATGGGCCGGTGGGGCCGGGGGCCGTGGAGTAGCCGATGAACTCGGAGCAGCACTCGGCGGCGAAGACGTTGTAGTACGTGCCGTTGCGCTTGTAGACCCAGGGCCCCTCCTCGTAGAGGGTGGGGCGGCTCGGGTTGCCCGTACGGGTGCCGAACCCGGCGGTGGTCAGGGGGATTCTGGTGACGCTGCCGGAGTAGGAGATCATGTCCTGGTTGAGCTTGACGTACCACAGGTTGGGGTTGCCCCAGTACAGGTAGGCCTGCCCGTCGTCGTCGATCATCACGTTCGGGTCGATCTCGCCGTTGCCGACCAACGGACGCCCGATCGCGTCCCGGAACGGACCGGTGGGACTGTCGGAGACACCAACACCGATCACCATTCCACCACCGCGCTGCTTCACCGGCACATACCAGTAGAACTTGTTGTTCCGGGCCACCACATGCCCCGCCCAAGCATCCGCCTCGGCCCAGGCGAACGTGGCCAGGCTCATCGGGGAGCCGTGGTCGGTCCAGTTGACCATGTCGGCGGAGGAGAACACCCGCCAGTCCTTCATGGTGAAGTAGGTGGAGCCGTCCTCGTCGTGGCCGGTGTAGAGGTAGACCCGGCCGTTGTGCACGATCGGGGCCGGATCGGCGGTGTAGATGGTCTGCACGATCGGGTTGTCCGCCCGCGCCGGGGCGGCGAACAACGTCGCGACGCAGAGCAGGGTCGCGATCCAGGCGACGCCACGCCTGACTCTGGTGCGGGTCGGGGACACGGATGCGGGTCTCACAGCTACCTCCCGAGGTGGGGGACGGCTCACCTGGGACAGGTGTCTGCCCAGGGGTGGGTGCGTGCGCGCAGGGGTGGCTGACGGGCGCGCCCAGCCACGGACGCGGCGGTGTGATCGGCCCTGGCCCGGCCTGCGACCATCACGGGTCGGAGCGGGCGCTGGCGTCCACGCGGAACGGGGACATGCTCGGCTCCCGGTTGTTGCTCCTGCGCTGCTTTCGCCGGGTCAGGATTCCCGATGGCAGCGCCGGAGCGTGTCCTTCGCTCCTGAGACGCAGGATACTTGTGACCGTTAACAGGGACAAGGGTGGATGGACTTCGTGGTGATCCGTCCACGGTGGCCCCGGCGGCTCGCGTGCCGCCGAATTGGCCCGCGTACCCGGCCGTCGGGGCGTTGCCGGCGTCTGCCATGCTCGGCACGATGACGACCGGCCGTACCGCCAGACGCCGCCCGCGCCGCCGGGGCGCCCTCGTCGTCCTCACGCTCGGATCGGTCGGTGTCCTCGTCGCCGTCGCCGTCCTCGTCGTGCCGATGCTGCTGTCGCCGGGCCCACGACCGCTGTTCCAACTGCCCGTCGCCTGCGGCGAGAAGTGGCAGCTCGGCACGTATCCCGGGCACGACGACTACGACGTCGACCTGTTTCCCACCCGGGGCGAGGCGTGGGGGCGACCAGTGCTCGCGTCCTACGCCGGCACGGTGACCGTGGCGGGGATCAACGGGTCGTTGGGCGGCCGTACCCCCGACAACCCGGACGGCCCGCGCGGCCGGGGCGGCGGGTACTGGGTGAAGATCGACCATGGCGGCCGGTGGGAGACGCAGTACCTGCACCTGCTCGAACCGCCGCTGGTGCGCGAGGGGCAGCGGGTCGCCCAGGGCGAGCAGATCGGGCGGGTCGGCAGCACCGGCAACTCCGGCGCGCCGCACCTGCACTACGAGCAGCGCCGGGGCTGGGAGAAGGTCGAGACGCACTTCGACGGCGTGCCGTCGGGGATCACCAACGACGACACCGAGTACACGGTCACCCGGACCAGCAACAACTGCCCCGCCGGGCGGCCGTAGCTTCGACTGCTGGAGCGCTCGACGCCTGATCACGCCCGGCAGCGCCCTGACCTTCGATCGCATGGGTATGCCACCGGCCCGGGGCCTCACGCGCCGCCGACCCGGGGCCGCCGGTGGTCGGTCAGCCGGAACCCGACACCCCGTACCGCGACGAGGGTGACGCCGGTGCCGAGCTGGTCGAGCTTGCGTCGCAGCCGCTTCACCAGGGACTGCACGTCGGCCGTGCGCTGCCGCCCCTCGTCGTGCCAGACGGTGCGGTGCAACTCCGCGTAGCTCCAGACCCGCGCCGGTTCGCTGGTCAGGCGGGTCAACAGGTCGTGCTCGAGCCGGGTGAGGAAGACCTCGCGCTCCCCGCAGCGGGCAACGGAGCGGGCCGAGTCGATCCGCAGCATGTCGTCCGGGCCCGGATCGGGGGCCGGTTGCCCGGTGGTGGACCCCCGCGCGGCGGGCCGCACCGCGATCAGCCGGCGCAACTCGTCGAGGTCGGCCACCAGCAGCAGGGGCGCGATGCCGTCGAGGCGTTCGGCGAGCCGGATCCGTTCGGCCGGTGACGGCGTCACCGCGATCACCAACGGGATCGGGGGCCCCGCCTCGTCCAGGGGGCCCGGCGGCGCGCTCCCGTCGCCCCCGGTCACGGCGTCCACCCGGACGCGACCGGCGACCCCTGCCCGACTCTGTCATCGTCGTGACAGCGACTGTCAGGCACCGTGGCCGAGCGGTCAGCTCTTAGCGACGAGTTGCTCACGTCGCGCGTTTGATCCTTCATCTTTGTCGATCATAGTTTCCCCACAGGCGGCCGGCGTGACCCGCACGGCGCCTGGGGGGCCTGGGGGGCCGCACGTACCGGTGCGTCCAGAGGGGAGACTCGGTCGTTGTACCCCTGTCACGGCTCGACCAACCGCGGGTCGTTCTGCAGGAGGCAGCACCGATGCTGAGACGTCCACACCCCAGGGGCCTGTCCAGGCGCCTGGTGAGCGCCGGTGCGGCGCTCGCTCTCGTCGCGACAGCTCTGGCCACGACCGGTTCCGGCTCGCAGGCCGCGCCGGGCGGGGCGTCCGCGGACAAGATCCGGCCCGAGCTGGTCAAACAGCTCAAGACCAAGACCGAGAGCGACTTCTGGATCCACTTCGGTGCCCGGGCGGACCTGAGCAGGGCCAGCGCGATCACCGACTGGACCAAGCGGGGCGCCGCCGTGGCGGACGCGCTGCGCCGCGCCGCCGCCGACAGCCAGGCCAAGGTGCGCGCCGAGCTCGACGGCGCGGGCGCGAAGTACCAGAGCTTCTGGGCGACCAACGCCATCAAGGTCAGCAGCGGCTCCCTGACGCTGGCGCAGAGCCTCGCCGCGCACGCCGAGGTCGACGGTGTCTACGCCCCGATCGCCTACCAGCTTCCCGAGGTCACCGAGGGCGCCGACGAGAAGACGACCAACGCGCTGGAGTGGGGCATCGCGAGCATCAACGCCGACGACGTCTGGTCGCGGTACGGCGTCACCGGCGCCGGCATCACGGTGGCGAGCATCGACTCGGGCGTGCAGTTCGACCACCCGGCGCTGGTGAAGTCGTACCGGGGCAACAACGGCGACGGCACCTTCGACCACAACTACAACTGGTACGACGCCGCCGGCGACTGCGCCGCCGCGCCCTGCGACGGCGACGGCCACGGCACCCACACGATGGGCACGATGGCCGGTGCCGACGGCGCCAACCAGATCGGCGTCGCCCCCGGCGTCAGGTGGATCGCGGCCAACGGCTGCTGCCCGACCGACGCCGCGCTGATCACCTCCGGCCAGTGGATGCTCGAACCCACCGACCTCGACGGCGAGAACCCCGACGCCGGCAAGCGGCCCAACATCATCAACAACTCGTGGGGCACCCGGTTGCCCTCCAACGACCCGTTCATGGAGGACGTGACGCTGGCCTGGGCCGCGTCGGGCATCTTCGGCGCCTGGTCCAACGGCAACAGCGGCCCGTCCTGCCAGACCAGCGGCTCACCGGGCAGCCGGTCCAGCAACTACTCGACCGGCGCGTACGACGTCAACAACACCATCGCCAGCTTCTCCTCCCGGGGTGCCGGCCAGGGCGGCGCCGTCAAGCCGGACATCTCCGCGCCCGGCGTCAACGTCCGCTCCAGCATCCCCGGCGGCGGCTACGGCAGCCTCAGCGGCACCTCCATGGCGTCACCGCACCTCGCGGGCGCGGTCGCGCTGCTGTGGTCGGCGGCACCCGCGCTGGTCGGCGACGTCGCGGCCACCCGTGCCCTGCTGGACGACTCGGCGATCGACGCCGTCGACGCCCAGTGCGGCGGGACCGCCGACGACAACAACGTGTACGGCGAGGGCCGCCTCGACGCCCTCGCGCTGCTCGGCGCCGCCCCCATCGGTGAGACCGGCACCCTCGCCGGCGCGGTCACCGACGCGGCCACCGGCGATCCGGTCCCCGGAGCCACGGTGGCCCTCACCGGCCCGGCCACCCGCCAGCTCACCACCGACGCAGACGGCCGGTACTCGTCCCTGCTGCCGGTCGGCGACTACCAGGTCGCCGTGAGCGCGTTCGGCTACGGCGGCCGGACGCTTCCCGCGACGGTCCGCGCCGCCGCGACCACGACACTCGACGTCGCCCTGACCGCGGTGCCGTCGGTCACCGTCAGCGGCTCGGTCACCGACGGCTCCGGCCACGGCTGGCCGCTGTACGCGAAGGTCAGCGTCGAGGGCCTGGCGGTGTCCGACTACACCACGCCCGGCAACGGCCGCTACAGCCTCACGCTGCCCGCCTCGGCGACGTACAAGCTGCGGGTGGAGCCGCAGTATCCGGGCTACCAGAAGGTGACCCGCGACATCGTGGTCGGCTCCGGCAACACGACCCACAACGTCGCCGTCGCCGTGGACGCCGCCGGCTGCGCCATCGCGCCCGGCTACGCGTACGGCTCCGACGGGGTGTACGAGACCTTCGACGGCGACCGCGTCCCGGCCGGCTGGTCGGTCGTCGACAACGCCGGCACCGGCCAGGTGTGGCAGTTCACCGACGCGGGGGAACGGGGCAACCTCACCGGCGGCACCGGCGGCTTCGCGATCGTCGACAGCGACGACTACGGCACCGGCGGGAAACAGGACACCTCGCTGGTCAGCCCGGTCGTCGACCTCACCGACGTGGCCACCCCGGTGATCCGGTTCAACCAGGACCTCAACTGGGTCAGCTTCGAGCGCGCGGACGTCGACCTCAGCATCGACGGTGGCGAGACCTGGACCAACGTGCTGCGCCAAGCCTCGGACGTGCGCGGCCCCCGGGTGACCGAGATCGCGATCCCGCAGGCCGCGGGCCAGTCCCGGGTCAAGGTCCGGTTCCACTACTACGACGCCACCTGGGAGTGGTGGTGGCAGGTCGACAACGTGCTGATCGGCAGCGAGGTCGCCTGCAAGCCGACCAGCGGCGGCCTGGTGCTCGGCCACGTCCGCGACGCCAACGACAACGGTTACGTCAACGGCGCGACCGTCACCAGCGACGACCGGCCGACGGAGACGGCCACCACCGTGGCCACCTCCGACGACACCGAGCTGCCGGACGGCTTCTACTGGTTGTTCTCGTCGCTGACCGGCGAGCACCGGTTCACGGCGAAGGGCAGCGGCTACGCCAGCCAGGGCAAGCAGGTCACCGTCGAGGCCGACTGGGCCACCGCCGTGAGCTTCACGCTCGCGGCCGGCCGGCTGTCCGTGCAACCGGCCGCGGTCAGCGGCACGGTGCGGATGCCCACCGGCTCCGTCGCCAAGACCTTCACGGTGACCAACACGGGCGGGGCCCCCGTCGACGTCCGCTTCGGCGAGCGTAAGGGCGGGTTCGAGCTGCTGCGGGCAGACGGGTCCCGGCTGACCCAGCGGCAGATCCTGGCCGCCGACGGGGCCCCGGAGCAGCGGCTCACCGCCGCCACGTCGCTGGCCGCGCGGGCGTCGGACAAGGCCGCCACGGTCGCGCCCGCCCCGGCCGGCCCGCAGGCCGCGCCCTGGACAGACGTCACCGACTTCCCGACCAACGTGATGGACAACCGGGTGGTCAGCCTGGACGGCAAGGTGTACTCGATCGCCGGCGGCAACGGCACGGCGTCGTCGGCGAAGAACTACGCCTACGACCCGATCGCCCAGACCTGGTCGTCGATCGCCGCCCTTCCCGGCGCGCGCAACGCCGTCACGGCGGGCGTCGTGGCCGGGAAGATCATAGTGACCGGCGGCTGGGGGCAGTCCGGCCCCGATGCCGCCACCTGGTCGTACGACCCGGCGGCCAACACCTGGACGAAGAAGGCGAACAATCCCGCGCCGCGGTCCGCCGCCGGCCAGGCGGTCGTCGACGGCAAGCTGTACGCGATCGCCGGGTGCACGACGACGAACTGCACGCCGATTTCGAACGACGTCGTCCGGTACGACCCGGCCAGCGACACCTGGGAGACGCTGCCCGACTACCCGAAGTCGGTGGCGTTCCTGTCCTGCGGCGGGGTCGACGGTGTCGTCTACTGCACCGGCGGCAACGACGGGACGGTCTCGCAGAAGGCCGGCTACGCCTTCGATCCGGGCACCAACGCCTGGACCGCGATCGCCGACGCGCCGGCCGACAACTGGGCCAGCTCGTTCGCCGTGGCCAACGGCAAGCTGCTGGTCGTCGGCGGCTCGCAGGGCGGCGCGATCACCAACGCCGGCTTCGCCTACGAGCCGGCGAGCAACTCGTGGTCGGCCCTGCCGAACGCCAACACCGCGCGGTACCGTGGCGGCGCGGCGTGTGGCTTCTACAAGGTCGGCGGCGCGTCGGTCAGCTTCACCGCGACGGCGGACAGCGAGGTGCTGCCCGGCTTCGGCGAGTGCGCCGCGGTCGCCGCGGACGTCAGCTGGATGACGATCGACAAGACGGCGGCCACGCTGGCGCCGGGCGAGAAGGTCACGGTCACCGTCGCGATGGCGGCCACCGTCGACCAGCCGGGCACGTACACGGCGTCGGTCGAGATCACCGAGAACACCCCTTACGCGGTCGCACCGGTGCCGGTCACGATGACCGCGCAGCCGCCGAAGACCTGGGGCAAGCTGATGGGCGCGGTCACCGGGACGCCCTGCCAGGGCGTCGGCGCGCCGATCGCCGGCGCGGTGGTCCAGGTCGACTCCTGGGCGATGTCGTGGACGTTCGCCACGGACATCCAGGGCCGGTACGCCTACTGGCTGGACAAGCGGAACAACCCGCTGACGTTGATCGTCGCCAAGGACGGGTGGAAGCCCCAGACCCGACAGGCGAAGATCAACACCAGCACGCCCACGGTGGAGAACTTCGCGTTGTCGCCGATCCGCTGCTGACCGTCGACAGTTGACGGACAGCCCGGCCCGCCCGGTCGCACGACCGGGCGGGCCGGAGGCGTCCTCGGGGCGGGGCCGAACGTTCGGGTGGCGGCGGGCCGGAGGTTCAGGACACCGCCAGCCGGAAGCCGACTCCCCGGACCGCGTCGATCGTCGCCGGTACGCCGAGCCGGGCCAGCTTGCGCCGTACCCTGCGCACCACCGAGTGCAGGTCGGAGCCGCGGCCCAGGCGCTCGGTGCCCCAGACCTCGCGGTGCAGCCGCCAGTGGGTCCAGGTGTGCCCGGGCGTGCCCACCAAACAGCGCAGCAGGTCGTGTTCCAGCGGGGTCAGACCGATCTCGCGGTTGCGCCAACGCAGCACCCGGCGATCCGAGTCGATGCCCAGCGCGCTCGCCGGCGCGTCGGCGGCGACCACCGGCCGGTGGGTCGCCACCTCGGCGGGCGGGGAAGGCGGGGCGGGAGGCTTGCCGGCCACGCCGAGGAGCCGCCGTGCCTGGTCGACGCTGGAGACGATCAGGAACGCCTCGGCCCCGCCGAACAGTTCGGCGAGGCGCTGGCGGTGCATCGCCGAGGAGGCGATGCCGATGGTCAAGGAGGGCTTCCCGCTCATCCTCCGCCCTCCCGTCCACCGCTCGCGCCGATGGCGTGCATATAGTAATAGGCGTCGATGTCAACGGCAACGTCCCCTCCCGACGGTGGCCGCCGGTCGGGGGCGGGCGTGGCAGTATGTCGGCGTGCCCGAGGCCCGGAAACCGCCGGTCGCGTTCGAGACGACCTGCGTCGTCGCGGCGCTGCCGGACGAGGTGTACCACCACCTGACCGACCCGAACAGCTACGTCGGGCTGTCGCCGCTGATCGTGGCGGTCCGCGATGTGCGCACGAGCCACGACGCGCAGGGTCACGTCGTGGCCCACTATGTCGCCGTCGAGCGGTTCCGGCTGGCTGGGCCGGTGCGGTGGGACAACCCGATCCGGGTGGTCCGGGAGGGGTGACCGCCGACGCGCCGGTGCCGCTGCGGCGGTTCGTGGCGGCCAAGGCGCGCCAGGTCGCCGCGTACCGGGCGGCGGAGCTGGCCCGCCGCGTGACGGCTCGATAGCCCGCGCGTGAACCCGCGCCGCCGTCGCGGGTGCCGCCGGGCGAGGGATACCGCGTGGCGCGGAGCCGGCAGAATGTCTCCGTGTCCTCTGACGTGCTGCCGATGATCGCCGCCGAGCGCCGCCGCATCGCCGACCTGCTCGACTCGCTGACCCCCGCCCAACTGGACGCCCCCAGCCTCTGCGGCGCCTGGACGGTGCGGGAGGTCGTCGGGCACCTGGTGTCGCCGCTGGTGGTCAGACCGTGGCGGGTCCTGCCGCTCGTGCTGCGCTCCGGCTTCGACCTACATGCGGCGAACGCGCGCCTGGCCAGCCAGGTGGCCCGCCGGCCAGCCAATGAGCTGGCTGCGGCGCTGCGGGCCCACGCGGAGCATCCGTTCCGGCCACTCGTGGTCGGGTACCTCGGTCAGCTCACCGACGTGCAGGTGCACAGGCAGGACATTTGCCGTCCGCTGGGCCTGCCCGCCGACCTGGACCCGCACCGGCTGCGTACGTCGCTGGACTTCCTGGCCGGCGGTCGGGCCGTCGGGTTCGTCGTCCGCCGCCGGGTCGCCGGGTTGCGGTTCGAGGCCACCGACCTGGGCTGGGCGTCCGGCGACGGCCCGGTGGTCCGGGGGACCGGCGAGGCGCTGCTGCTCGCGCTGACCGGCCGGCGGGTGGTCCTGCCCGAGCTCGACGGCGACGGCACTGCGGTGCTGACCGGGCGCTGGGCCAACTGACCAGGGCGACACCCGGCGGCCCGGCGCGGGATACACCCGGCCGGTCGCTCGGCTGAGCGCCGCACGCCGACGAGGTCTCGTCCTCCGGTTCGCCGGTCGGGCGGCCCCTCCGCCGGGCGGTCCGGACGTGCCGGACAGGGCGGCGACGAGTTTGAAGCCGCCGCAGCAGACCCCGAGCACGCCCAGCGTGACGAGCAGGATGCTGTAGTTCGACCACAGGCCGAACCTGGTGACGTCGGTGCCGTGCCCGTCGTGGACCCGGTTGCGCCAGCCGCCGAAGCGGAACGACAGGTGGTGCACGGCTCCGGGCTTTTCGGCGTGCTGGTGGCGCTGCTGATCGTGGTCCTGCTGGCCACGGCCGGGGGCGGCGCGGCTGCTAGGCTTCTCCTGGCCCGATTGGATCACCGCGATCCTTTGCGGGTCGAAGAAGATCATGGCGACGGGGCTGCCGATGGCGGCGGTGCTGATCAGCCCGCAGACCGTCGGGCTGATCCTGCTACCGCTGATGCTGTTCCACCAGATCCAGCTGCTGGTCTGCGCCGGGTTGGCCCGGCGCTGGGGGCGCGCGGCGACAGGGCGCACACCCCCGCCGTAGCGGGGGAGCTGACCTCCGCCGCCACGAGGCGGGCCCGCCATCCGGGGAGGACGCTCGGTGATCCCTTTCGATCCGATGGGTGATGTGTCATCTTCGATGAATGCGGGTCGGTGGCCGCGAAGGCAGACAAGGTCGCGCCTGCGCGGTCAGGCGTGGGGCGGAAGCGTCGTGCCGCTGACCGACGGCATGCGGCTGGCCGCACGCCGTGTCCGACCCCGCACGGGGCTGGCCGTCGGCCTGCTGGTCGTCGCCGTGCTGGCCCTGGTCGGGGGCATCGCGTACACCGCCCTGCTGCACGTCCAGCACGCGAAGATCCGCCACGAGCTTGACTGGGCGATGGTGCACGGCCGCCCGGCCGACCCGTCCGGCTGCACCTGGATCTTCGGCGGCGCGAGCGACACGGGGCACGCCGGCGCACCCCCGGCCGGTTTCCCGCAGCACGAGGTCATCCACGCCGTGGCCCGCAACGGCCGGCCGCAGGTCGGCCAGGTCGCCCGCAACGGCACGGTCTACCACGTGCGCACGCAGGTGCGCGGCGACGAGGTCGTCCAGGTGGTCTTCGACGCCCGCTTCCAGCTCGCCGAGCGGCGATACCTGCTCTGGGCGATGTCACTCGCCGGAGTGGCGGTTCTGGCCGCGGCGACCGCGACCGATCTGCGGCTGCGCCGCGCGGCGGTGCTGCCGCTGGCTGAGGCGCTCGACCGGCAGCGCCGCTTCGTCGCCGACGCCAGCCACGAGCTGCGTGCCCCGATCACCCGGGTGCACATGGCGGCGCAGTTGCTGGCGCGGCGGTCGGCCCGCTCGGGCAGCGACGCGGACCGGCAGGATCTGGACCGGCTGCTGCGCACCACCCGACGGCTGGGGGAGGTCGTCGACGAACTGCTCCTGTCGGCCCGGCTGGCCGACACGGCGTCGGCGACCCGACCGCCGGCCACGGTCGACCTCGCCGCGCTCGTCGCCGAGGCGATCGAGGCCGACGCGCCGCGCGCCGCCGAACACGGCGTGACGCTCACCGTGGTCGGGGCCGATGCCCCGGTGCCGGTCTGCGGCGTCGGCCCCGCGCTGCGCCGGGTGGTGGCGGAGCTGCTGGCGAACGCCCTCAACCACACCCCGGCCGGCGGCCACATCGAGGTGCGGTTGCGCCCGGAGGTCGCGGGCCACGTCGAGCTGGTGGTCAGCGACTCCGGCCGGGGGTTCGACCCACGGCACGCGGACCGGATCTTCGACCGGTTCCACCGTGGCCCCGGCTCCGGGGACCGCCGGGTCGGGCTCGGGCTGGCCCTGATCCGCGAGGTGGTCACCGCGCACGGCGGCACGATCAGCGCCACCGGCCGGCCGGGGGCGGGAGCCACCTTCACCGTACGGCTGCCGGTGCGCGGGCGGGGGCGGGCCGGCTCGCCGCCGCCGGACGGCGACCCCGTCGGTTCGTGGTGGCCCTTCTGCTGGCGGGCGAACCGCGACCGGGCGGATCGGGAGCGCGAGATGAGCAGATCCTGACCGGCGGAGAATTCCACCGGTCAACTTCCTCCCGCTTTGGTGCGACCATGAACGGATGAACGTCCCTCCAGCCGCGGTGCACGGCCCGCTGCTTCTCGTCGAGGACGACGCGGACCTCGCCGACATGCTGGTCGAGCTCTTCAGCGGGGCCGGGTACCGGATCGACCTGGCCCGGGACGGCCAGCAGGGCCTGCACCTGGCCCTGCGCGGCCGGTACCAGGTGATCATGCTCGACCGACGGCTGCCGGTGATCGACGGCGTCGACCTGCTCATCCGGCTGCGGCGCCGCGCGATCGCCGCCCGGGTGCTCATGCTCAGCGCACTGGCCGAACCCGACGAGCGGATCCGGGGCCTGGACGCGGGCGCCGACGACTACCTGCCGAAGCCCTTCGAGGTGACGGAGCTGATGGCCCGGGTGCGGGCGCTGACCCGCCGCCGCTTCGACGGGGCCGAGCTGATCCCCATCGGGGCCGGGCAGCTCGACCTGGCCCAGCGCGGGGTGCGGCTGCCCGACGGCCGGGAGGTGGCGCTCAGCGGGCGGGAGTTCGAGCTGATCCGGCTGCTCGCCACGCAACCCCGGATGGTGCACAGCCGCAGCCAGCTACGCGGGCGGGTCTTCGGTATCGACCGGACCGAGGCGGTGGTCGACACGTACGTGCACTACCTGCGGCGCAAGCTCGGCGACGGGGTGGTCCGTACCGTGCACGGGCTCGGCTACCAGATCGGCGCGCTCTGAGCAGTCCGCCCGGGACCGGCATGGTCCCGGGCGGCCGACGGCTCAGCGACCCGGGAACCGGGCCGGACGCTTCTCCAGGAAGGCGGCCATGCCCTCCCGCTGGTCCTCGGTGGCGAACAGGGCATGGAAGGCCCGCCGCTCGAACAGCACCCCGGCGCTCACGCCGACCTCCTCGGCCTGCCGGACCGCCTCCCGGGCCAGCAGCGTCGCCAGCTTGGGGTGCCCGGCCACGACCGCCGCCGCGGCCTGGGCCTCCGCCAGCAGCCGCTGCGCCGGCACCACCCGCGACACCAGGCCGAACCGTTCCGCCTCCGCCGCGTCGAGCTGCCGGCCGGTGAGGACCATGTCCATGGCCCGGGCCGCGCCGACCAGCCGGGTCAGCCGCTGCGTGCCGCCGATGCCGGGCATCACCCCCAGCCGCAGCTCCGGCTGCCCGAACCGGGCGTTGTCCGCCGCGAAGACCAGGTCGCACATCATCGCCAGCTCGCAGCCGCCGCCGAGCGCGTACCCGGCCACCGCCGCGATCTTCGGGGTACGCAGCGCGGCGAACGCGTCCCAGCCCGCGAAGTGATCCTCCAGCGCCACGTCCAGGAAGGACTTGCCCGCCATCTCCCTGATGTCCGCGCCGGCGGCGAAGACCTGCTCCGATCCGGTGATCACGAAGCAGCCCACGCCCGGATCGCGGTCCAGTGGCCGCAGCGCCTCGACCAGTTCCGTCATCAGCGCCGTGTCCAGCGCGTTGCGCACCTCGGGCCGGCACAGCCGCACCGTGACCACCCGGTCGTCCTTCTCGATGGTGATCCGCATCGTCGCCTCCATGTCGTCAGGAATCCCAGATCGCGCCGTACGCGGGCACGCCGCGCTCCTCCATGCCCCGCACCACCTGCCAGGTCAGCGCCCGGTTCGAGATGCAGATGACCGCCTCGGCGTCGAACTGGCGGTACGCCTGCCAGGCCAGCCGCAGCATGTCGGGCTTGCCGTCGTGGGCGGTGTCCCACAGCAGCGCGTCGGGCTGGTGGGCGAGGATCTCCTCGACCAGGTCGTCGCCGAAGGTCTCCCGGTGCCGGCGGGCCACCCAGACGAGGCGGGCCGGCACCTGCTCGGCCAGCAGGTGCGGTAGCACCGGGCCGATGCCGCTGCCGGTGGCCACGTACACCACCCGCCGGAACAGGGTCTCGATGTTCGCCACCCCGGCCGTGCTGATCCCCTTCACCCAGACCCGGTCCGGCGCGTCGTCGATGAACCGCCCGGTCCAGTCGCCGGCGCGGGAGACGGTCAGCCGGAAGCCGGTGCGCCCGGGTGCCGGCACGTTCGCGAAGGAGTGCCACTCCCACAGGGGGTTGCGGCTGATCGCGGTGGACGAGCCGGGGAACGGCGTCACCCCGTGGTCGAAGTGGACCAGCGCCACGTGCGACGAGGGACGCCCGATCACGACGGGCACCCGGCGCAGCCGTAGCCAGGGCAGGGCGATGCTGGCGGTCAGCACCGCGAGCACCCAGCCCTGTGGCGAGGTGGCCAGCGCGGCCGGTCCGCCGGCCAGGAAGCCGGCCTGCGCCCACAGCAGCAGCAGGGCCGCCCAGCCGCCGAGGCGGTGGGTGCGTTCGAACAGGTCGTGCCGGCGGGACCGCACCGGCGGCAGGGCGGTGCCGACGACCGCCAGCAGCAGGCCGGCGGCGGCGTACCCGGTGACCAGCGCCCCCGTCCCGCCGGGGCCGCCCCCGGCGGTCAGCGCGCCGAGCTGCCCCAGGTACCAGGCGGTCCCGGCCAGCGCCGCGCCGACGTGCAGCCCGCCGAAGTGGTAGACCTTGCCCAGCGTCCAGCGGACCCGCAGGGGCCAGTGGGTCGGCGCCCGGGTGGCCAGCCAGAAGAATAGGTTGATCACGTACTGCTGGCGCACCAGCACCGCCAGCGCGACGTTTGCCAGCGCTGCGGCGCCCAGGGCGTCGGGCGCGCCGGGCCCGCGCCACCAGCCGGCGCTGAGCCCGTAGAACAGCAGCGCGGCGTTGGTCGCGAGGACCGCCGCGACCAGGCGGTGGTGGTGCATGAACCGGGGGTGGGCGAGGATCCGGCGCAGCGTCGACACCGGGGCCGGCGGTGCGTCGTCGGGCGCGGTGGCTGCGACGGTACGTGGCGGCGGGGCCGGCTGCGGCCGGACGGGAGTGGTGGTCACGCCGCCGCCTCCTCGATGTGCGCCCACTGCCACCGCAGGTCCAAAGCGAGTCGGTGTAGCGCGTCCCGGTCGATTTTGCCCCGGCCGGTCATCGGCAGCTCCGGCAGCGGATGCACGGCCGCCGGCACGTAGTAGTAGGGCAGCGCGGCGGCCACCGCGTCCCGGCACCGCTGGGGGTCCAGTTCCGCCGGGGCGACGAAGGAGACGAGGTCGCGGTCGGTCAGCTTGAGCGTGACCGCGCGCCGGCAGCCCGGCACCGCCTCCAACACGGTGGAGACCGCGTCCAGCTCGACCCGGAAGCCCCGGACCTTCACCTGGTCGTCGGTGCGGCCCAGGTGCTCCAGCTCCCCGTCGGCGCTCCAGCGGCCCCGGTCGCGGGTGCGGAACATCAGCCGGCCGCCGCCCAGGAACGGGTCCGGGGCGTACCGTTCTGCGTTGAGCGCGTCGTTGTCGAGGTAGCCGGCGGAGACGCAGCCGCCGCCGGCCCACATCTCGCCGACCTCGCCGATGCGGCAGGGCCGACCGTCGGCGTCGAGGACGTAGACGGTGTTGTTCGGCGTCGGCCGGCCGATGGTGAGCGCCGCGCCGGGCCGGTGGCGGTGCATGGTGTTGACGATGGTGGTCTCGGTCGGCCCGCAGCAGTTGTAGAAGGTGCGTCCGACGGCCCACCGGTCGGCCAGCGGGCGCGGGCAGGGCTCGCCCGCCACCGCGACCACGCGGACCCGGTCGCACCGGGCCAGGTCGATCCGCCCGAGCACCGACGGGGTGGCGATCACCACGTCGGCGCGCGCGGCGGTTGCGGTGAGGTCGCGGTCGCGTACGAGCAGGGTGCCGCCGTTGGCGAGGCAGCCGAGGATCTCCCAGGCCGCCATGTCGAAGGCGACGTTGAGCAACTGGGCGACCCGCCGGCCCGGCCGGATCCCCAGGTTGCCCGGGGCGGTGAGCAGGATGTTGGCCACGTTGCCGTGGGTCACGGTGACGCCGTTCGGCGTGCCGGTGGTGCCGGAGGTGAACAGGACGTAGCACCCGTCGTCGGCCCGCACCGGGCGGTCCGGGACTCCGGCGGTCATGTGCTGGCCCGGCGGCAGCGGCTCCGCCATCATCTCGTCGACCGCGAGCCGCGCGACGCCGGGCAGCGCCGGCACCGCGTCCAGGGTCGCGGACGTGGTCAGCACCGCCCGGCACCGGGCGGTCGACGCGACCTGCCGCAACTGCCCGGCAGGGGCGATCCGGACGTCCTGCGGGACGTAGGCCGCCCCGGCCTTCAGCGTCGCCAGGATTGCCACCAGCATCGGGATGGACCGGCTGGTGAAGACGCCCACGGTGTCCCCGGTCCGTACGCCGAGGGCCGCGAGCCGGGCGGCGAGCCGGTTGGCCTGGCGGTCCAGCTCGCGGTAGCCGATCCGCACCCCGAGGTGCTCGGCCGCGACGGCGTCCGGGGTGGCGGCGGCCCAGCGCTCGAACGCCTGGTGGATGCGCAGATCGGGTACGGGCACCACCGGTCCCTGGCCGAACCGGTGGAACAGATGCCGCTCGCGCGGTGGAAGGTGGTCCAGCAGGGGGCCTTGCCAGCCGTCCGGCTCGGCCGCAAGGGTGCTGACCGGACGCGCCGTCGTGTCGTCGATTGTGCCGGATTGTCGTACGGACATGGGGTGCTCCTGTTCTGATCGGCCGCCCTGCGCGGCGATCAGCATCGATGGTGGACAATTTGAATGGGAAATGTCTTAGATTCCGCGCGGCGACCAGGGTTTACGACCCTGCCGAAACTTGCCGTCGAATTGCGAGACGCCATCTCTCTCTACGCCGCACCGGGGCTAGCCTGGGGCGACACCGTCAGCCGCAGGAGACACCATGATGATCCGGGTTCCGCGAGGCTCTGGATTGTCCGCAGACCCCCTTCTGACGGGCCGCCCCGCCGCCGGACACCCGGCGGCGCGGGCCACCCCGCCGTCGATCGCCCGGCCAGCGGCATGGCCCGCGTCGGGACACCGACCCGTGTACCCGTCTCACGCGGCTGCGCCTGGCGAGCGCGGTCCCCGTCCAGATCGGACCGGCGGTGGCTGGGCGAGCACGCGGCGAACACGAGCAGCCAAACCATGAGGACGACCTCACCGACGAACGTGACCGCGGCGACCTGGAACGGGTAGGCGGCAGGGACCAGCGCGCCGATCGAGTCGGCGAGGTAGCCCGCACCGGCGATCGCCACGAGCACCGCCACCCAGGTCGGCACGGCGTCAGACCGCCACGCCAGCCACCCGATCATCAGCAGGTGGACGCCGAACAGGATCAGGCCCAGGCTCCAGATCTCCTGGAAATCGGCAATCCGCCGACGAATCCCCAGACCGTCAGCCAGCCCTGCCGGCCGAGGGCCAGGCAGAACGGCACGCGCTCGTCGACGGGGTCTTCGCGGAGATCGAGCTGCCCGGGGAGGGCGACGACTGGCGCGCCGAGGTGCGCCGACGTTGCCTCTCGACCCGCACGGTTCTCGCGCGGCACCCCTGGGCGCTGGCCCTGGTCGAAACCCGGACCAGCCCCGGGCCGGCCACCCTGCGCCATCACGACGCCATGCTGGGCGTACTGCGGGCCGGTGGCTTCTCGCTGCCGATGACGGCGCACGCGTACGCGATCATCGACGCGTACGTCTTCGCCTTCGTGTTGCAGGAGGCGTCGTTGCCGTTCGACGGCGCGGACTCCGCCAACGCGGTCACCGATTCGATCATGGAGGGTTTCGCGGCGGGCGACTATCCGCATCTGGTCGAGTTCACCACGCAGCATGTCCAGCAGCCCGGCTACCACGTCGGCGGGCAGTTCGAGTTCGGCCTCGACCTGATCCTCGACGCGTTGACGGTGCACGTCGACAACGCGCGCCCGTCGTGAGTCCCACTGCCGGGCCCGGTGGCCGGACTGAACGACCGACCGCTGACAGCGGTGGGTGTCGGACGGGCCGGCGCGGTCGTGCGGGCAACGCCTCGCGCAGCACCTCGATCAGGCGGCGGTCCCTGGGCACCCGCAGGGTCGCCCCGGTGCGGGCCAGGTGCGCCTCGAACCGAGGCCGGGTCGTTCAACCAGGACATGACCGCCGGGCGCGGCTACCTGGTGGTCGCGGCCGTGATCCCCGACGCCTGGCGACTCGGCCGCACCCTGGTCGGCTGCGTCGTCTTCGGCCTGGCCGACGCGATGCGGCTGGCGCTGCCGGCGCTCGGGGTCACCATGAACCCGCAGCTACTGATCGCCGCGCCGTACCTGCCGGCCCTGCTGGCGATGCTGGTGTTCGCCACCGCGCATCGCGAGGCCCGCGCGCTGGCCCAGCCGTCCCAGGGCGGCACCACCTTGACGGGCGCGACGAGTTGGCGGAGTCGGCCGAGCTGACGGGTTGCGCGTGTTCGGCGCGTTTCGTACGAGCGGGACCGGGCGGCCCGGGATGTCAGACCGTCTGCTGACGGTGGCATCCCGGGCGCCCGGTCGATCGCGGCGTCAGATCCGGCTCCACCGCTGGTTCGCGGCGGTATGGCAGGTCCAGACGAGCACGGTGGTGCCATTGGTCGTACCGGCGTTGTTGACGTCCAGGCAGAGTGAGGGGAACCGCACGCTGCTGATGGTGCCGTTGCCGTTGAAGGTCCACTGCTGGTTGGTGCCCCCGTTGCAGTCCCAGATCTGCACCCGCGTACCGGCGGTGGCGTTCGTGGGAAGGTTCAGGCACTTGCCCATGAGCTGGAGAGCCTGGCCGGACTGGGTGAACTGCTGGTTGGCGCCGGTGTGGCAGTCCCAGATCAGCATCCCCGTGCCGTTGGCCGTGTTGCTGTTGTCGAGGTCCAGGCATCGGCCGCTGGACTCGCTGCGGAGCCGGAACGTGGTGGGCGGTGGCGGCGTGGTGGGCGGCGTGGTGCCGCCGCCGCTGACCCGGTAGACGACCGTGCCGTGGGCCGGGACGCTGGCGGAGATGGTGCCCGTGGTGGTGGAGGTGCCGTTGGTCCAGGCGTCGAGGAGGGTGAACGAGGTGCCGGACTTGCCGATCGCGGCGGCGGTGGTGGAGATGGTGGTGGTGGAGCTGCCCTGGTTGAACAGGGCGACGGCGATGTCGCCGTTGGCGAGTCGTTTGGCGAGCACGCGGCGGGTTCCGTCGTTGGAGATCTGGGTGGCCTGCAGGCCGAGGGTGTCCTGGTTGATGGCGATGAGGTTGGCGTTCTTGAGGATGGTCTGGGTGGCGCTGTTCATGCTGCGCAGGTCGTTGCCGGCGATCAGGGGTGCGGCCATGATGGCCCACATCGCGAAGTGGCTGCGCATCTCGGTGTCGTTCATGCCGCCGCGGCCGACTTCCATCATGTCAGGGTCGTTGAACGAACCCGGACGTGCGTAACCGGCCAGTGGCACGTTGACGTTGATGATGTTCTGGATGCCCATGGGGTAGCCGTTGGTCTGGCCGGTGTCCCAGGCGTTGGTGATGTCCTCGGTGGTGCGCCAGATGTTGGCGACGTCGCCCCAGTTGCGCATGGGGCCGGTCTTTTCGTGGATGCTGTTGGGGTTGATGCTGTAGAGGATGGGGCGGCCGGTGGCGGCGAGGGCATCGCGCATGATGGCGAACCGGTTGACCTGTTCGTTGATGGTGCCGGTGGGAGAGCACCAGTCGTACTTGAGGTAGTCGACCCCCCAGGCGGCGAACTGGCGGGCGTCCTGGGCCTCGTGACCCATGGCGCCAGTGGCTCCGGGGTAGGAGCCGAAGTACTGGGCGCAGGTCTTGTCCAGGGGCGCCTGGTAGATGCCGAACTTGAGGCCACGGGCGTGGATGTAGTCACCCAGGGCCTTCATGCCGCTGGGGAACCGAGTCGGATCGGCCTGGAGGTTGCCCGCCGAGTCACGGTTGGGGTTCATCCAGCAGTCGTCGACGACGACGTACTGGTAGCCGGCGTCTCGCATGCCGGAGCTGACCATGGCGTCGGCCATCTGCCGGATAAGTGCCTCGTTGATGTTGCAGAAGAACGTATTCCAGCTGTTCCAGCCCATCGGCGGGGTGCGGGCGACCCCGTTCTCCAGCGCCTGGGCCGCTCTCGGTGCGGCGACTGTGTCGACGACAGCCACTCCGGCTGCTCCCAGTAGTGCGACGCTCAGGGCGGCCAACCATCTGGTACGTGCGCGCATTGACTCTCCATCTTTCCGGACGGCGGATGTCGTTGTGTTGCCAGTCAATCGATGTCAATTGGCGGGCAAGGGACGGTGCGCTGGCGACATCGAGGTGGCGGCTACCTGCGATTACGGGACGGGAAGGTGAGCCCTGGTCCCATTGCTGCGATAGGCCCGGATATCCGCGCTCGACGCTGCAATACGCATTGCTCCGGGTTCCGCAGGGGATCCCGGTGAGCTGGTTGGAGCGGCCCGGTAGCTCCTCGGGAAAGTTATCATGTTATCGCTCACACGGGCAAGCAAAGAGCTGTCACCGATCGTCGGTCGCCAATAGGTCACTACTGCGGGCGTCTCCTGCCCGCAGTCAGCTCACGGCGTCCGATCTCACCACCCGCACCTCGCCGGCCGGCAGGTGCAACTCCCCGCCGACGGATTCCTCCATCCGGGCCCGCGTGTGGGCCAACGGCGGCCCGATGCCCGCGCTGGTGACCGCCGGGTGGCTGGACACGAAGCCCGGCGCCAGCTCGATCAGTGTCAGGCCATTCTCCCGGGCCAGCACGTCTGGTGTTGCCCCGGGCACCGAACATCATCGTGCCGGGACAGAGCGTGCTGACCTCGACGCCCGTGCCGCCGAGCCTGCCTAGCGCACGATGTCATCGTCCTCCCGCTGGTGTGTGTCGACCACGCTGGCAGGCCGGCCCGGCCCCGGGCACTGCTGTCCCGCCGGGTCGAATCGGTCCGGCCGGGTTCGTGTCTGCGGCACGTCGCCGCCTGCCCGGGGAACGAATAGGCTGGTGGCAATGTGATGGACGCGGCCAGCTCGGCCTGCTCCAGCCGTTCGCGCACATCGGCACCGTCATCGAGATCTCCCACGACCAGCAGGTGTTCGACACCGTACGGCGGCTGTGGGGGAACTGACCGCAGCCCGCACCCGGGCCGCGGTGCTGCGCTACCTGTCCGCGTTGAACAACCGCGATGCCGATGCCGTCGCCGCCTGCGTCAGCGTCGGCTTCGTCAACGAGCACACCGCCGGGCTCGGGCGGGGGGTGGTCGGCCGGGCCGGCTACCGGGAGCGGCTCGACGGCTTCCTGGCCGAGTTCGCCGACCTCCACTACGAGGTGGAGGAACTGCTGGTCGACGGGGACCGGGCCGCGCTGGCGTACCGGATGTCCTTCCGGCTGGTCTCCGCCGGGCGGGCCCCGGTGCGCGTGCGCGGGATGTTCCGGTTCCGGGTCGACGCCGACGCGCGGCCAACCTGCTGCGCTTCGACACGGCCACCGCCACGTACACACTGGGTCCGCCCGTGGCCAACCGATCGGGTGACCGAGCGGCCGGCCGGGCCGGCGCAAGTCCCTCCTGCCCGGCGGCACCGTCAGCTGGCTCCGCCGTGCCACCGGACCTCCAGGCGGTCCGGCTCCAGGTGGAGCACCTCCATGACCCGCCGGTCACCCGACCCGGCGTGGACGTGGACCGGCCCCCGTGGCTCCTCCTGGTGCCAGCGGCCGGGCCGGGCCTCGTTGGCGTCGCCGCGCCCGATGGGCAGGTCGATGAAGGTCCCGTCCGGGCGGAACTCGAGGCCGGCCCGCCCCCTGGCCGGCGGGAAGGGATGCCCGGACGGTCGGTAGACCTGGACCCCCTCGTGGTCCTCCTCGAAGGAGTGCAGCCAGCGACGGCTCAGTCGGTCGGGCGTGTCCGGCATCGGTCCGCTTCCTGTCCTTGGTCGGTCGTCACGTCGCCGTCGTCACCAGCGCCGGCACCGGCTGCGTCGGGGACGGCTGGGCCGCCGACCCCGGTCCGAGTGGCACCCCGAGGGACTCGTACTCCAGGGGCGACGGCAGCCACCGCACGCCATCCCACCACTTGTGGTGCAGCGCAGCGTCCGGGCCGGTGACGAACACGTCGAGCCGGTCCGGCCCGCAGGCGACGACCTCGGGATCGCCCGTGCAGACGCCGCCCAGGCGTTGGTAGCCGGTGGTGGTCGGCCACCAGGCCGTGCCATCCCACCACTTGTGGTAGAGCGCGGCGTCCGGGCCGGTGACGAACACGTCGAGCCGGCTCGGCCCCCGGGCGACGACCTGCGGGCTGCTCGTGCAGATCCCGCCGAGGTAGTCGTAGCCGGTGGCGCTCGGTCGCCAGGCCGTGCCGTCCCACCACTTGTGGTAGAGCGCGGAGTCCGCCCCGACGACGAACACGTCCAGCCGGTTCATGCTCGCGGCGACGGCCGCCGGCTGACCGACGCATATCCCGCCCAGGTGGTCCCAGTCCGGGCCGGTGGGGCACCACTGCCCGCCGTCCCACCACTTGTGGTGCAGCGCGGAGTCCGCGCCGACGACGAACACGTCCAGCCTGCTCGGTGCCCGGGAGACGACCTGCGGTTCGCTGGCGCAGATCCCGCCGAGGTGGTCGTAGCCGGTGGTGCTGGGCCGCCAGGCGGTGCCGTCCCACCACTTGTGGTAGACGGCCCGGTCGAAGCCACGCACGAGGACGTCGAGCCGGTCCGGGCCCCAGGTGGCGACCCGGGGATCGCCCAGACACACCCCGCCCAGGCTCTCGTAGCCGGCGGGGGACGGCTGCCAGCCGGCACCGTCCCACCACTTGTGCAACAGCGCCCGGTTGGTGCCGCGGACGAACACGTCGAGGCGATCGGGACCCCAGGTGGCGACCTGCGGTTCGCCGAGGCAGACCCCGCCCAGGTGTTCCCACTGCGCGCCCGAGGGCTGCCATCCGGTGCCGTCGGACCACCTGCGGTGCAGCGCCGAGTCGGTGCCCCGGCGGACGACGTCGATCCGTCCGGCGCCCCGGCTGACCACCGGGGCCGCCGGCTGCGGCGTGGCGGCGGTGGCCAGCAGCGAGGAGCGGGCGGTCTGGAGGCAGGCCTGCATCCGGGCCACCTGCCCCTTGGTGAACATGAACATGGCCGCGTCGTCGACGTAGTCCATGTAGTTGACGAACAGGTCCCCGTTGGGCGCGTTGTCGCAGCTCAGGCTCGGGAAGCTCGGTTTGCCGTGGTTGGGGCCGGCCTGGTTGGGGGTGTCGCCCACCTCGTCGGTGCCGCCGCAGCCGGTGCCGTCGTCGCCCCAGATGTGGAACAGGTTGAGATAGTGGCCGACCTCGTGGGTGGCGGTGCGGCCGAGGTTGAACGGCGCGGCGGCGGTGCCGTGGGTGCCGAAGGCGGTGTAGGTGATCACCACTCCGTCGGTCTGCGGCGGCCCGCCGGGGAACTGCGCGTAGCCGAGCAGGCCGTCGCGCAGCTGACCGACCCACAGGTTGAGGTACCGCGCCGCCGGCCACGGGTCGACGCCTCCGGTCGCCGCCGACTTGATGCCGTCGTCGTCGGGGGAGAACTGCGCCACGCTGGTGGGCGTGCGGGTGATGCCCGTGGTGGGTTTGCCGTCCGGACCGGCCGTGGCGAGGTGGAACTCGATCTGGGCGTCTCCCACCAAATCGCAGAACGGGGCCGGAACCGCCCCGACGTCGCTGTTGGCCGCCCGGTAGTCGGCGTTGAGCACGGCGAGCTGCGAGTGGATCTGATCGTCGGAGATGTTCTGCCGGTCGTCCTGATAGACCACGTGCACGACGACCGGGATGCGCACGACGTCGGGGAACCGCGTGCCGGCCCGGCCCGACATCGCCAGGCGGGTGCTGTTCTCGATCGCGCCCCGGGCCCGGGCGTAGTCCTGGTTCTGGTTGAGCAGCCTGCGGTGCACGGGCATCGTGGCGCACCAGTGCCGCGGGGGCCCGGGGGCACCGTTCCCGGTCGGGGCGGCGTCACCACCCCCGCCGGCCATCCCGGCCATCCCGGCCATCCCGGTCGTTCCGGCTGTTCCGGGTCGCATGCCCCCGCCCGTCCTGCCGTCCCCGGTCGGTCCCGGTGCGGCGTTCATGAGAAACGGGCCGGTGGCACCGCTCGTCGCGACGACCGGCATCCCCACTGCTCCGGGCGTCCCCATCGGAACCGGTCGGCCGCCCGGCAGACTCCCGTCGCCCATCGGGTTCATTTCCCCGCTCGCCATTCCTCCCCCTCCGACTGCTGTGGATCGCCCCTCGAAAACAGATGTTAGGGCGGCGGCGACAAGCGCGACGGAGTTTGGCTATACGTGCCGTAGGAACGGATGCGGACGGCCTGTGTCGTGCCGGAAAAGCGGACGGAGAAACTTTCCCCGACCCTCGAACGCCAGATGGAACGGCCTGGTGCGGAGTGCGCACCAGACATGCAACGCGTGGACTAGGCTCAGACAGGGTGAATTCCTGCGGATGCCGCCGGCCGTTCTTCCGCCGCTTCGGGATTCGGCCGTCGTCGGCGACGAGCTGCCATAGTCTGAGCTTCGACTTGGGCGGGTCGGGTGAACTCCCTGCCCTGTCCGCAGCGCGGCTCGGAAATTGCCGGACGGAATAGCAGGGGGAGAAATGACGTACAGTGAAACGGCACGGGAACCCAAGCCGCCGGCTCGGTCGTCGCCTGCCTCTACGTCTACCAGGACTTCTGCGCCTACCGCAGGGGTGTACCGGCAGACCGGCGGCGAGCTGGCCGGCGGCCACTGCGTCACGCTGATCGGCTACGACGACGTCCAGGGCTGCTGGATCGGCAGGAACCCCTGGGGCGCCGGCTGGGGCGACCAGGGCTTCTCTAAGATCGCCTACGGAGAGTGCGGCATCGAGGACTTCCAGCGAGGTGCAGGGGGTGCGGCTCTATCAACTCGCGCAGGTTGGGGCACGCCAGTCCTACGCGGGCTAGCCTGCCGTTGGTGAGGAGGCGCGACATGGCGCTCGTAGAAGTGGGCGACCGGGACCGGGCGGTCACGCTCACCGCCGGTGACGTCGCCGTGGTGCGGTTGCCGGAGAACCCGACAACCGGCTTCGCCTGGTCGATCTCGGTCAGCGAGCCGGCGCTGCTGACGGTCGAATCGTCCCGGTTGCGCCGCGACGGCCCGCCGATGCCGGGCGGCGGCGGCGAACGCGAGTTCCGCCTGCGCAGCCAGGCTGGTTCGCCGGGCAGGGTCCAGGTGACGCTGGCCCGGTCCCGCCCGTGGGAGTCGTCGCCGCTGGAGGAGCGGACGCTGGAGGTGCGCATCGAGTGACGGCGGATCCAACCGGGGCGCAGCCGTCCCGGCCGGACCCCGGCCAGTCGGGCGGGCGCGCGACGGTGGGCGGATTGAACACGACCGGCACACCGGGGGAGTACAGCACGCTCACCGGTGCCCCGGTGGGGGCGGGCAGCCCAGCGGCGGCGACCAACTCGTCGTCCAGGTGCAGCAGCTCCGCCCGGTGCAGCGGCCAGCGGGGATGCCAGTTCGGCAGGTGCAGCGTGCGCCCGTACGCCCGGGTGTGCAGCCCCCAGCGGGATTGTGTTCCAGCGGGGTCGGGTCGGCGACCGGCTCGCCGACCCGGACCACCATGCGGCTCATCGCGCCGGCCGGGCCGGGCCAGCGGCGCCGGCAGCGGTAGGTGCAGGTGTCGGGGCGGGTGCCGGCGGGCAGCAGCGGCGCGACGAGCTCCGGCGCGACCGCCCAGTGCAGGAAGGTGAGGTCCTCCCAGCGCTGCCGCAGGGCCGCCCGGCGCAACGCCCGCGGGGGCGGGATCGACCGGCTCGATGTGCACGCCCCCATCCTCGCCGACCCTTCCATTCCATCCTCCTAGGATGCTTTGTGGGTCGTGCCGCCCCGCACGGCAGCGCGGGTGTGGCGGACGGTTCACCGGTCCACGGGCTCGGCGAACGTCTCGTGCAGCACGGAGACCAGGCGGGGGTTCGTCCAGTACGCCGAGTGCGTGTAGAGCTGGTCGGAGAGCAGATGCTCCACCCGCACGTCCCTCGGCGCGGAGCCGTCCGCCCAGCGGAACAGCCGGCTCGCGACGAAGCCCAGCGGATCCAGCGGATGCCACAGGTTCGCCCAGCGACCCAGTGAGTCCGGCAGCAGCACCGGCCCGCTCCCGTCGTACGGGGCGAGCTGACCGCCGCGCGGGTCGAACAGGTGGAACAGCGGCCACTGACAGCCGAAGGTGACCAGGCCCGCCGTGCGTACCGGGTCCTCGCCGGTGGCCAGGTCCAGCGCGATGACCGCGCCGAGGCTGTGGCCGATCAGGTGGACGGGCTGCTTTCGCCCGGCGCGCTCCCCGGCGACGGCGGCGATCTGCTCGCGGATGCGGGCCCGGATCCGCTCGCCGTGCCGCTGGTAGACCAGTACGTCGCCGAGGGTCAGGGCGACGTACTGGGCGCGGGCGATCCGCGCCCAGGTGTAGAAGCGCTCGCCGGCCGCCCCGACGGCCGCGCCGGCCACCCGATCCAGCTCGGGCAGGCGGCGGCGGATGGCCAGACGGATCGCCCCCGGGTCGCGTACCTCGTGCCCGGCGTCTCGTGCGGTGTCCAGCGCCGCCGCGGCGAGCGCGGCGCCCACCTCGCCGAGCAGCGTCGGATCGTCGGCGTGCCGCAGCCACCGGGTTCGCGGCCAGGCCTCGGCGATCGCGGCCAGCGCCTCCTCGGTGACCTCCGGCGCCGCGCCCCGCGACTCGATCGGTGAAGGGTCCAGCGTCTGCCGGGCCCGGGCCCGGACCAGCTCCAGGCGCTGTGCGGGGGTCAACGGGACCGGGCCGGCCAGCCCCAGCGCCGCGTCCCGCCCGGCGGGCGGGGCTGCACCGTCGCGGACATCCCAGGTCTGCCCCGGGCCGGGCGGGATGGCCAGGTCCACCCCGAGCGTGGACGAGCCGAGGTCACCCCAGTAGACGGAGTGCATCGGCCACCGGTCGAGGGCGGCGGCGCTGAGCTCCGCCACCCGCCCGGCGACCGCCGCCGGGTCGCGGTTGGCGATGCCGTGGATCACGAAGACGGGTCGTTCGTCGCTCACGTGCCTGCTCCCCTGAGGATGGTCGCCTGTGGATCCCCGTACACGGCGTAGGCCAGCCCGGTCGGGTCACCCGGATCGGCCAGCAGTTCCCGGCGCGCGGCGAACGACGCGGCGGCCAGCGGCGCGCCGCCGCGCAGCTCCGCATAGAACCGGTCGGCGTAGCGACGGGCCGACTCGGTGCGCAGGGCCCATGTGGAGCCGACGAAAGCGCCGGCCCCGGCGCGCACGAACTCGTTGGCCCAGCCCCCCATGAGGGTGTCGTACGCGCCGCCGTCGACGCTGCGGCAGGCATTGAAGAACACCAGCGGGCAGCGGGCTCGCAGGCTGCCCCGGGCGGCGGCGCGCCCCAGCGCGACCGGGTGGAACCGGCCGTCGTCCATCGCCACGCCGCCGTCGGAGTCCGCGCCGGGATGCTCCTGGTGGCAGGCGAGGTGCAGCAGGCCGAAGTCGCCCCGCTCGATCCGCCGGACCAGCTCCGCCACGGTCGTGACCAGGGCGCCGGGGGCGCCGAGGCCGGCGTTGACCCCCCGGACCTCGGCCCTGGCGCCGGTCGGCGGGTTCCGACCGTGCACGAAGACCGCGTCGGTCAGCGACAGCGACCGGGCGGGGGAGTGGGTGCCGGTCTGCCGCATGACCGCCAGCCGCTCGGCGGGGAACTCGTCCCAGGTGGGGGGCAGCAGCAACTCCCACGGCAGCTCACTGACGTCGCTACAGATCGTCAGGCCGGTGGCCGTGGCCAGGCGGGCCTCGACCTCGCGGCCGATCTCCGGCGGCATCGCCCGCCACAGCAGCGAGCCGTACCCGGCGAGCTCGCCCCGGACGACGGCGGATTGCCCGCCGGTGCCCCGGGCCGCCGCGTTGACGGTGCGCAGCAGGTCCGCGAGCAGTCCCCGGGGGATCGACTCGGCCGTGGCCGCCGGGCCGTCGCGGCCGACGAGCCGGAAGGCGTAGCCGTCGCGGCGGCGGTCTACCTGAAGCGTCACCTCGTCCGGCCGGGGGGTGAGGTGCTCGACGCGCGCCGCCAGCCGGTGCGGCTGCGCGTACGACGCGGAGTCGGTGACCAGGACCGTGCGGACGATCGCCGCGATCTGGCTGCCGCCACCGTCGAGGAAGGCCCGGACCGTGACCTCGTGCCGGCCCTCCTCGGCGGCGCTCAGCACGAACGCGACGCCGTCGGGGTCCGCACCGGGATAAACCCGTACGACGTGGACGGCGTCCGAGTCGATCGACAGCGTCTCCGAGGCGGCCGTGACCAGCACGTCCACCCCCCGCTCGGGAATGG
>NZ_SMKJ01000597.1:0-1201 GCF_004348615.1 Micromonospora sp. KC207 | reverse complement strand
GTACGGGGGTGGTCGGCACAGGGGTGGGGCCGCTGCCGAGGGCATCGGCCACCGCCTGGTACGCGGGCTTCGGCGCGTAGTTCTCGTCCCAGATCAGCGCGGCGCCCTCGCCGGGGAAGACTCCCGGGATCCAGGAGTACTTGTCGGTGATGCCCCAGACGGTCACGCCGGCGCACCGGGCCACCGCGAGGCAGACGTTGACGACCTTCTTGTAGTCAGCGGCCTGCGTGGCCAGCTTGGTGGCGTTCGCCGGGGTGGACATCCGGATGTCCAACTCGGTGACCCGCACGTCGACGCCGAGGTCGGCGAAGCGCTGGAGGTTGGCCTGCATGTCGCCGGGGACCTGCCCGATGATCAGGTGCGCCTGGAAGCCGACGCAGTCGATCGGCACGCCCCGGGCCTTGAAGTCCCTGACCAAATTGTAGATCGCGGTGCTCTTGGCGTTGATCCCGTCGGTGCTGTAGTCGTTGATGCACAGCTTCGCACCCGGGTCGGCGGCGCGGGCGGCGCGGAACGCCTCCTCGATCCAGCTGTTGCCGATCCGCTGCTGCAGGATGCTGTCCCGGCGTCCGCCGGAGCCGCCGTCGGCGAACGCCTCGTTCACCACGTCCCAGGCGACGATCTTGCCCTTGAAGTGGCCGGCCACCTTGGCGATGTGGTTCTTCATCGCGGCGAGCAGGTCCGGACCGGAGAGGTTCGCCGTCCAGTTGGGCATCTGGTTGTGCCAGACCAGGGTGTGGCCGTACACCTTCTTGCCACCACTCGCGGCGTAGTTGACGACCGCGTCGCCCTGGCCGAAGGTGAACTGGTTCGGGTTCGGCTCGGTGGCGTCCCACTTCATCGCGTTCTCGGCGACGACGAGGTTGAACTCGGCGTCGGCGATCTGCTTGTACGGGCCTTCGGGGAGCCGGTTGGGGTCCAGGGCGAAGCCGATGTCGCGGCCCTTGGCGTCGGCGAGGCTCTTCAAGCTGGCGGCGGCCTCGGCGGTGCCGGGCTGGGCGACGGTGACGCCCAGGGCGAGCACGCTCGCGGCGGCGAGCAGGCCAGCCAGCAGGCCCGACCGGGCGCGCCGGCGGGTGAGGTGGTGGATGCGCATGCGTTCCCTGTCCTTCGTATGAGTCGCCAGCACGGCGACGACGAGACGATGGGAGCGCTCCCGACATCCTGACACCATCACCCCCCACCGTCAACCACCCAACTC
>NZ_SMKJ01000596.1:0-1216 GCF_004348615.1 Micromonospora sp. KC207 | reverse complement strand
GCATGTGGTGGTGGAGGAGTATGTTCCTGCCGCCGGTGCGGGGGTGGTTGATGATGGGCGGGCGCGGGTGGTGTGTTTGTCCGCGCGGACTCCGGACCGGTTGCGGGCGTACGCCCGGGCCCTCCTCGACCACATCGACCGGCACGCCGTTTACGACGAGGAGGACGAGGCCCGGCCCGAGCCCGACCCGACGACGCTGCGCGAGTTGGCCGGTCTGGCGGCCGGGCTGGTCGGCGTCGCCGCGGCCGAGCTGAACCCCGGCGACGACCTCGGCGAGTACGGCTTCGACCAGGTCAACCTAGCCCAGCTCGGCGCCCGCGTCGATGCTCGGTACGACCTGCCCGTCGACCCGGAACGCTTCGCGGCCTGCCGTACCCTCGCCGATTTCGCGGCCGTGCTGCCCTCGGACCGCACCGGAGTGCAGGCGATCACGACCCCGACCGTGCGACGCGCGCCGGTGGGCTACGACCTCGAATTCGCCCGGCTGGCCTACACGCTCCAGGTCGGCCGCGACCAGATGACCGAACGGCTGGCCATCGTCGCCACCAGCGTCGCCGACCTGCGCGAGCGGCTGGTCCGTCACCTCGCCGACGACCCCACCCTCGACGGCGTGTGGACCGGCGGCGGAGCACAACGCGGAGTCCTCTCCGACCTGCTGCTCGACGGCCGTGAGGGCGCCGAGTACCTGCGCGTGCTGCGCGAGGACGGCAACGTGGACAAGCTGGCCCGGCTCTGGACCGCCGGCGTCGACCTGGACTGGGAGGCGTTGCACGCCGGCCCCCGTCCGACCCGGCTGCCGCTGCCCACGTACCCGTTCGAACCCCGACGCTGCTGGGTCTCCGGCCGGCTGCGGCCCGACGGCCTGATCGACCGGCCCGCCGGACAGCCCGGGACCGGCGCGGACCCCGCACCCGTCACGGAACCCGCGCCGGCGTTGCCGAGTGCGCCGGCGGCGGCGACCGCCGACGGGACCGCCGACCAGCGGGAACGGCTGTACGACCTGATCGCGGAGGTGCTCGGTTGGCGGCGGGAGGAGATCCGCCCGGACGCCGGTTTCGAGGAACTCGGCTTCACCTCGATCCTGGTGCACGAGCTGTCCGGACGGCTGACCGAGCGGTTCGGTCCGGTGCCGGTCACCGCACTGTTCGAGTACAAGACGGTCGACGCGCTGGCCCGGTACCTGACGGCCCTGCCCACCCCGGCACCGGTCGAGGTG
>NZ_SMKJ01000595.1:0-1221 GCF_004348615.1 Micromonospora sp. KC207 | reverse complement strand
GGCGAGCAGGGCCGCCGCCAGCGTGGGCAGGAGCCCGACCCTCCCGGTCACCGCGTGCCCTCGTCGGTCTGGTCGGAGGTGAAGAGGGCGAGCAGGTCGCCGACCTGGCGGTCCGCCTCGGCCGGGTGGCGGAAGTGGCCGCTGGGATTGACCGTGTACTCGTTGCGCCGGCCCACCCGGGTTCGTTGCAGGTAGCCGCCCGCCTCCAGGTCGGCCACGATCGCCTGGGCCGCCCGCTCGGTCACGCCCACCTCTTGCGCGACGTCGCGTAGCCGGGCGGTCGGGTTGCGCGCGATGGCTAGCAGCACATGGCCGTGGTTGGTGAGGAACGTCCAGTTCCGGGTGCTCCCGTTCTCGCCTGCTGTCGTCGCCATGTCGGACATGTTAGGGCTCGGGTACGGCTTTCACGTCCCTGGGCGGGCGTGGGCCGAAAGTCGGCCCCGCGCAACCCCTTCCCAATACAGGAAATGTGTATCACGTAACGCTTGACGTGCCTTTAGCTCCGTGTGACCGTGGGGGAACCGGTTGTGCGGGCGAATGGCGAGGTGATGGGCATGGAGCATTCCAGCATGTCAATGGCTCAGTCGGGCTCCGGGCGGCTCGAAGCTCTCTCGGCCGTCGGCCGACCGGGTGAACCGGGCACCCCCGGCGTCCCGCCCACGTCGGGGCAGGCCCTCGCCGAGCTGTACGCCGGCAACCACCGCTTCGTCACCGGAACGCCGCGCCACCCGAACCAGGACGCCGACCATCGGGTGGCGGTCGCCGACGGCCAGCACCCGTTCGCGGTGATCGTCGGCTGCTCCGACTCCCGGCTGGCCGCCGAAATCATCTTCGACCGTGGCCTGGGGGACCTCTTCGTGGTCCGCACCGCCGGGCACACCGTCGGCCCCGAGGTGCTGGGCAGCGTCGAGTACGCCGTGACCGTGCTGGGTACCCCCCTGGTGGTGGTGCTCGGCCACGACTCCTGCGGCGCGGTGCAGGCGGCCAGGGCGGTCGGCACCGGCACCCCGCCCGCCGGCAACCTGCGGGCCGTGGTGGACGCCGTGGTGCCCAGCCTGCACCGGGCCGCCGAGCGGGGCGTCGAGAGCATCGACGAGATCGTCGACATCCACATCGCGTGCACCGTCGAGGCGATGCTCGACAGGTCGCCGGTGCTGGCCGCCGAGGTCGAGGCCGGGCGGTGCGCGGTCGTCGGGATGTTGTACCGGCTCAGCGCGGGCG
>NZ_SMKJ01000594.1:0-1231 GCF_004348615.1 Micromonospora sp. KC207 | reverse complement strand
AGGTCGAAGGTGACCCGGGACTCGTGCCCGGACTCGCCGTTCACCCAGATCGTGTGCGCGTCGGCGAACCGCCCGATGCCGGTGATCAGGGTGACCCGGTTGCGGGCCAGCTGGTTGCGGATGACGTCGGTCTGCCGGCTGATCACATGCTGGGTCCGGGCGGCCAGATCGCCGACCGTGATCTCCTCCTTCACCCGGTAGCTGCTGCCGTACAGGTCCCGCTGGCTCATGCCGCTCAGGTAGAGCACGGCCTCGCGTAGCGTCTTGGAGGGGACGGTGCCGGTGTTGATGCACACCCCACCGATCATGTCGCGGCGGTCGACGATGCCGACCCGCCTACCGAGCTTGGCGGCGGCGATCGCGGCCTTCTGACCGCTGGGCCCGGAGCCCAACACCAACAGGTCGTAGTCATACACGCCGTAAGCCTCGCAAGATCCCGCAACCTGCGCCAGCGCACGATCGCCCGCGGTCCCGGCCCCATCGGGCAGCGTCGTCGACCTTGGCCGGGTGGGCGCCGCCGGTGCTCCGGCCCACGGGCCGGTGCTCCGGCACGCCGGCCAGTGGGCCGGCGTGCCGGAGTCTCATCGGCGCACCCGTGATCAGGGTGTGGTGATGTTGAAGCTCCTGACGGTGGTACTGCCGCCGAGGGCCTGGGTGGCGTAGTTGAAGACGCCGAACCGGTAGCCCATGAAGAACGGCCAGTTGTTGTCGAGGGTGAGGGCGTTGCCGAGGGAGACGAAGTTGGTGCCGTCCGTGCTGTAGGAGAAGCGTGCCTGTCGACCCGCACCGGGTCTGATGTCGGCGTTGACGCGCAACCAGATGCGCCCGCCGCTGATCGGTGCGCTGGCGATCTCGGTGCCGGTGTTTGTGGTGTTCCAGTTGCTGTCCATGGTCAGGTTGTTGGTCATGACCACCCGGTTGGCCCCGTTGTCGCGTCTGACCCCGATCCAGGCGGAGGAGTTGCGGAGCATGGACAGGCCGCTGCGGTCACCGTCGCGCATCGTGGAGTAGTCGAGTTCGATGGTGGCGGTGCTCGTCGGTCCCTGAATGCGGTGGGTGAGGGTGTTGCGGGCCTTGTAGAGGTCGTTGGTGACCGTGGCGGTCTGGAGCCGGAGCCCGTTGTTGACGGACCACTTGGTGTCGTCGGGGTTGTGGTTCCACTCGTACTGGGGGCCGAGCGTGGTGCCGGGGAACGTGTCGTTGCCGATCATGGGCTTGACCGGGCGGGTGG
>NZ_SMKJ01000593.1:0-1256 GCF_004348615.1 Micromonospora sp. KC207 | reverse complement strand
GATGGGAGGCGATCCGGTGGCCGGGGACGGGGAGGACGGCACGCACCGGACGTTACCAACCGGACCTGGGCACGCCGGGGCGACACGGGCGCGGCGACCGTTGCCCGGCCGGCGACCGGCGGCGCACACGTCGACGGCCGTGAATGTGTGACCGGCGACCATGTCGGCGGAAGAAATGCGGACGTAACGTCACGGCAACTTGAAAGTGACTCAGTTCACAGTCCGCGACAGGAGGTCGCCGTGCGCCGCTCCACCACTCTGCTCACCCGGCTCGCCGGGGCGGTCGCCGGGGCCGCGCTCGCCGCGGCGGCCCTGGTCGCCGTCGCCGGGCCCGCCCGGGCCGCCACCCTCACCCAGGTCACCGGCTTCGGCACCAACCCCGGAAACCTCACCATGTACGCCTACCGCCCCGACGGCCTCCCGGCGGGCGCGCCCGCCGTCGTCCTGCTGCACGGCTGCACCCAGAACGCCGCCGGCTACGTCGCCAACTCCGGCTGGCAGAAGTACGCCGACCAGTGGAAGTTCGCCCTGATCGTGCCCCAGCAGTCCAGCGCCAACCAGGCGCTGAGCTGCTTCAACTGGTTCAGTGAGCAGGACATCGCCCGGGGGCGGGGCGAGGCGGCGTCGATCGCGGAGATGGTCGGGTACGCGAAGAGCACGTACGGCCTCGACGGCAGCCGGATCGCCATCAGCGGGCTGTCGGCGGGCGGGGCGATGGTCTCGGTGATGCTCGCCACGTACCCCGAGCTGTTCGCCGCCGGCTCGGTCATCGCCGGCGTGCCGTACCGCTGCTCCCCGCCGGCGCCCACCAGCACCTGCCAGTACAGCGGGGTCGACAGGTCCCCCGCCGCATGGGGCGATCTCGTCCGGGCCGCCTACCCCGGGTACGCCGGCCGCCGGCCCCGGGTGGCGATCTGGCACGGCACCGCCGACAGCAGCGTCGTGCCGGCCAACGCCGTCGAGTCGCGCGACCAGTGGACCAACGTGCTCGGCGTCGCGCAGACCCCCACCAGCACGGCGTCGCTGCCCGCCGGCACCGGCCTGGAGGTGTACGGCGACGACGCCGTCCGCCTCTACCGGGTCTCCGGGATGGGTCACGGCACCCCCGTCGACCCCGGCTCCGGCGTCGACCAGTGCGGCACCGCGACGTCGTACTTCCTCGACACCATCTGCTCGACGTACCGCGACGCGCTCTTCTTCGGCCTCGACGGCGGCGCGTCGCGGTACGTCGAGCAGATGGTGTCGAGGAAGTACGA
>NZ_SMKJ01000592.1:0-1264 GCF_004348615.1 Micromonospora sp. KC207 | reverse complement strand
CCCGAGATCGGCCGGACGGGTGGGCCGGAAACCGGCACCCCGCTGACGGGCGCCCCGGGGGTGGTGGGCCGCCCGACCCGTGGCGCGTCGGCGGCCGGCTCCACCGGTCGTTGCGGCTCCCTCGGTGGGCGGGTCGGTGCGACGGATGGGCGCGCCGGTTCGACCGGCGGGCGATGCGGCTCGACCGGCGGACGCGCCGCTCCGGTCACGGGGCGCGCCGGCTCCACCGGAGGGCGCACTGGCTCCACGGGCGCGCGGTACGGCTCGACCGGCCGGTGCGGCGGTGGGACGAACCGGGGCCCGGCGGCGGCAACGTCGTCCGTGGGTGGCGGCCCGGCCCGGTCGACCGGCGGGCGGAGTCCGAACCGTTCGCCGACGCTCCACTCGTCGCCGCGACCGTCGGCCGGCCGCTCCGGGCGGCGCGGGTCGGACCGTGCGGCGTCCGTGTGCCGAGGCTCCGGCCGGATCCGGCCGTCCGGGCGCGGCACGCTGCCGTCGACGTCTGCCGGTCGTCCGCCGACGCGGGGCGGCTCGCCGGGGCGGCCGGTGTTCCGGCCCACGTCCGGACGGAGCGGGCCGGGCTGCGGCCAGGGCAGGGCACCGTCGTGCGACGGCGCCGGCCGGACGGTGGGCTGGCGGTGTTCCTCGGCGCGCGCGGCGGCCACGTCCCGCCCGTCCCGGTGCGGCTGGCCGTCCCGGTGCCGTGGTGCGCCCCGGTCGCCGGGATGACGCGGCGCGTCGCCGGCAGGGCGCAGGGGCGCGTCGGCGTCGGGCCGGCCGTGCTGGCGGGCCGGCCGGTCCGCGGGGTGACCGGAGCCGGTGCCCGGGGGCGTCGACCAACCGTCCCGGCCCGGGTCGGGACGGCCGTCGCGATCCAGCGTGGGGCGGCGGCGCTCCGGCCAGCCGGGGCCGGACAGCGCCGGCCGGTCGCCGTTCGGCTGGCTCGGGTACTCGTCGGGCTCGGGCAGCCAGCCGGCCTCGTCCCGGGCGGTGGGGGAAACCGGGATCGTCTCGGCGGGACCCGGCCGCCGGCCGGCTTCGGCGGGGCGACGCTGCTCGTACCGGTCGCCGTGCCTTCCGGCGACCGGGTCGCGCTCCGGCGTCCACCCGGGGGCACGCCGGTCGGGCTGCTCGTGAGCGGGGTGCCGGGGCGGGTACGGCTCGGCCGGCCCGCGCTCGTCCCAGCCATGTCGCGCCGGGCCCCGCTCGTCCGGTACGGGGCGGCGGTACGGAGCGTGCTCGTCGGGCGCGGACCGGCGGGGAG
>NZ_SMKJ01000591.1:0-1271 GCF_004348615.1 Micromonospora sp. KC207 | reverse complement strand
CTGTGGGCATGGCCGCTGGCACTCCTGCCGGCGGCGGTCGCGCTGACCCCCCTGGTGCTGCTGGCGGCGGGCCAGCGGGGCCGGCAGCTCGACTGGGTGGACCAGGCGCGTCTCGCCGACCTGACCGCCCTGCCCGGCGCGCTGGCCCAGAGCGGCGCGGTCGGCGGGCTGCTGCTGGGCCTGGCCGCCCTCGGGGCCGCGCGGTCGGGCCGGGTCGGACTGCTCCCCGCCGCCTGTCTGGCCCTGCCGGTGGCCCTGCTCTTCCTGGCCGGGCTGGCCGTGCCGCTGTGGGTACCGCGCTACCTGTTCTTCGCCGTCCCGTTCGCCTGCCTGCTGGCCGGGGCGGCGCTGGCCACGGTGGCGCTGCCCGGGGCGCTGGCCGTGGTGCTCGTCACCGGCCTGCTCGGCCTGCCCGACCAGATGGGGCTGCGGCGCAGCCACGAGTGGCCGCGCGGCGCGCTTGTCGACTACCGGGGGGCGGCCCGGGTGGTCGACGAGGGACGCCGGCCCGGCGACGTGATCGTCTTCTCGCCCCGGAGCGGCTGGCTTTTCCTGGACGTCGGCATCGGTTACCACCTCGGCGACCGGCAACCCCGGGACGCGCTGGCCGTACGGGACCGCGACGCGCGCGGCGACTACTGGGCCGACGAGTGCCCGGACCCCGCCCCCTGCCTGGCCGGGGCGCGGCGGATCTGGCTGGTGGTCGCCGGGCGACGTTCGGACCCGGTCGACGCGGTGCCCGGCGCGAAGGGGGCCGCCCTGCGCGACGATTTCGTCGTCGAGCGGGTCTGGCCGCGCCCCGGCCTGACCGTGGCGCTGCTCACCCGTTGAGCCGCGCCTCCGGCTTCGGCGGGCGGGCATGGGCTTCGGCGGGCGGGCAGCCGCCCACCATGCCGGCGACTCGGCGGTATCCCCCCGCCCGGATACCGCCATGCCGCCGACACAAAGTCGATCAAGCGCCCTGGAGGACGGAATCGGACGGGAGTCGATCAAGCACCCCGGGTCAGGACCGGGCGAGGGGGACGACCAGCACTGCCTCGGTGCCGCCCTCGGCCCCGTTGCGCAGCTCGATGGTGCCGCGCAGTTCCCCGGTCACCAGCGCCCGGACGATCTGGAGGCCGAGCCGGCTGCCGCGCTCGGCGTCGAACCCGGCCGGCAGGCCCCGCCCGTTGTCGGCGACGGTGACGTGCAACTGCTTGCGGAAGCGGTGCGCCGACACCACCACCTCGGGCGCCGCCGACGGGGCACCGGCGGCCACCGGTGGAAGGCTG
>NZ_SMKJ01000590.1:0-1301 GCF_004348615.1 Micromonospora sp. KC207 | reverse complement strand
GGTTGTGCCGTTGTATTCGTCGGTGACTGGTGGGGTTGTTGATGGGGAGGTGTTGGATGCGGGTTATTGGTTTGCGAATTTGCGGTCGCGGGTGCGGTTTGGGGATGCGGTTGAGGCGTTGGCGGGGGATGGGTTTGAGGTGTTTGTGGAGGTGAGTGCGCATCCGGTGTTGACGTTTGGGATTGATCAGCCGGTGGTGGTGGGGACGTTGCGTCGGGGTGAGGGTGGTTGGGGTCGGGTGTTGCGGTCGGCGGCGGAGTTGTGGGTGCGGGGTGTGCCGATTGATTGGGCCAGTCTGTTCACGGGTGTTGCTCCTGCGGACCTACCGACGTATCCCTTCCAACACCAGCGCTACTGGCTCAGCGGCGGCCAGGCCGGGGCAGACGCCGAAGCCTTCGGGCTGCAGCCCGTACGCCATCCGATGCTCGCCGCGACCGCCGCCTCGGACGGTGGCCAGCGCGTGCTCAGCGGTCTGCTCTCCACCGAGCGCCTGCCATGGCTGGCCGACCACGTCGCCGGCGACACGGCGATCCTGCCCGGCACCGGCTTCGTGGAACTGGCCATCCGGGCCGGCGACGAGGTCGGCGCACCGGTCCTGCGCGAGCTCACCCTCCACGCCCCGCTGACCGTACCCGCACAGGTGCAGGTCTGGGTCGGCGAGCCCGACGAGAACCGCAACCGTGAGCTGACTGTCTCGTCCGTTGACGACTCCGGGCAGCCGGTCCGGCATGCCACCGGCCTGCTGGCGGGCGCCGACGGGAAGGGCGGGGAGGACCTGGCGGGCAGGTGGCCGCCGGTCGGTGCGCGCGCGGTTGCCGTCGACGACCTGTACGACCGCCTCGCCGAAGCCGGCTACCACTACGGTCCCGCCTTCCGTGGGCTGCGCGCCGCCTGGCTGGTCGGTGACGACGTGTATGCCGAGGTCGAGTTGCCGGATACCGCCACGGAGGAGGCCGCGCGATACGGGCTTCATCCCGCCCTCCTGGACGCCGCCCTGCACGGGCTGCTCTTCGGCGGTGACCGGGACGAGGAGACGGCCCGGCTGCCGTTCGCGTTCCAGGGCGTACGACTGCACGCGGCCGGCGCCACGGCTCTCCGCGTACACCTGCGCCGCCACGATGCCGAGCGGGTCTCGCTCGCCGTCGCCGATCCCGCCGGGGCACCGGTCGCCACCGTCGAATCGCTGACCCTTCGCCCCGTCGACCTGTCGCAACTCGCGGCCCCCGAGGAACCGCTCTACGCGGTGCGGTGGGTGCCGGTGTCGGGTGATGGTGGGGCGGATGCGTCCGGTGACGTGGTGT